>NZ_PDYR01000026.1:0-12001 GCF_002743165.1 Sporosarcina sp. P19
TCTCGACAGACGCTGGAGGGCCTGAAGCAAAAGGCCGAACTTGCCTTTTGAATCAGGGCCGAAGCGATCCGAGAGACTGGCGCATGCAGCTAGATGAAACTAAAGCGGAATGCGCCGTCTAGTCTCGACAGACGCTGGAGGGCCTGAAGCAAAAGGCCGAACTTGCCTTTTGAATCAGGGCCGAAGCGATCCGAGAGACTGGCGCATGCAGCTAGAAGGTAATAAAAAACAGTTCGCATATTTTCATATGCGAACTGTCATTACGAATTATAAGAACATGCTGAGACCCATGACCATGGTAGAGGCGATCATAGCGACGATCATTAAGTAAACAACTGTTTTTTGAATTTTTTTATTACTCATGCAGCAAAACTCCTTATGCGTTGGAATGGGTTTGTTTCTATTTTAACAGAAATAAGGATTTTCACAACTAGAATGGCTGTTATGTGTTCAGATAGTAGAATCGTAGTAAAAGGGGAATGTGCTATGAACAAAGTAGATCATATAGGAATTGCTGTAAAAAGTATAGATGAATCAGTTAACTATTACATAGATACACTCGGTTTGACAGTCATCGCTATAGAAGAAGTGGCTAGCCAAGGGGTTAAAGTGGCGTTCATTGATGCGCATAATGTCAAGATCGAGTTGCTTGAACCGATGACGGAGACAAGCCCTATTGCGAAGTTTATTGAAAAACGCGGTGAAGGGGTTCACCATATCGCTTTCGGTGTAACGGATATTCGTTCAAGAATGAAGGAATTGGAAGAAAAGGGCGTTCAACTACTTTCAGATGAACCAAAACCAGGTGCTGGCGGAGCAGAAGTTGCCTTCTTGCATCCCAAATCATCATATGGTGTGCTCTATGAATTATGCGAAAAGACTAAGGGGGAATAATAGATGAACATCTACGATAAAATTAATGAACTTTACGACAAGAAACGCGAAATCGAGTTGGGTGGCGGCGATGAGCGAATCATGAAGCAACACGAAAAAGGTAAACTTACTGCACGTGAACGTATTGAAATTTTACTTGATGAAGGTACTTTCGTAGAGTTGAATCCATTCGTTGTTCATCGTACACGTGATTTCGGTATGGACAAGCTGGAAGGACCTGGTGACGGTGTCGTAACAGGTTACGGTAAAATCCACGGTCGTCCTATCTATTTATTCTCCCAAGACTTTACGGTATTTGGCGGGGCTTTAGGTGAAATGCACGCAATGAAAATTGCCAATGTTATGGATTTGGCTGCGAAAAACGGTGCACCATTTATTGGTCTGAACGATTCAGGTGGCGCGCGTATCCAAGAAGGTGTATTGTCTCTTGATGGGTACGGGGAAATTTTCTACCGTAACGCAATCTATTCTGGAGTTATTCCACAAATCTCCGTTATCCTTGGGCCTTGTGCAGGTGGCGCGGTGTATTCACCTGCGATCACAGACTTCGTGATTATGACGGATAAAACGAGTCAGATGTTCATCACGGGACCAAAAGTTATTGAAACGGTCACAGGCGAGAAAATTACTTCTGAAGATCTGGGTGGAGCAAAAGTTCACAACACGATCAGTGGTAACGCGCATCTTCGTGGGGCAAGTGAAGAAGAAGTATTGCAAAAAACGCGTGATCTATTAACATATCTACCACAGAACAATACAGAAAAGACACCGATTCAGCCATTCGATGAGCAAGATGATTATCGCGAAGATTTGGCGGATACGGTTCCATTCGAAACAATTCGTCCATATGACGTGCGTAAAGTGTTGGAACAAGTAGTGGATGAAGGTTCATTCTTCGAAATCCAGCCTGAATTCGCAAAGAACGCGGTAGTTGGCTATGCACGCATGAAAGGTGAAACAGTAGGATTTGTCTGTAACCAGCCGAAAGTGATGGCAGGCGGACTAGATATTAACTCTTCTGATAAAATTGCACGTTTCATCCGTACATGTGACTCATTCAATATTCCATTGATTACATTTGAAGACGTGACAGGCTTCTTCCCTGGAATCAAGCAAGAGCACGGCGGAATTATTCGTCACGGTGCGAAGATTCTGTATGCCTATTCGGAAGCAACTGTACCAAAAATCACATTGATCTTGCGTAAAGCTTTCGGTGGCGCATATGTTGCGTTGAACTCTAAATCGATCGGTGCAGACTTAGTACTCGCTTGGCCGAACGCAGAAGTAGCTGTAATGGGTGCTGAAGGTGCGGCGAACATTATCTTCGCACGCGATATCGCAAATAGTGAAGATCCAGAAGCAACTCGTACTGCGAAAATCGAAGAATACCGTGAAAAGTTTGCGAATCCATATGTTGCAGCTTCACACGGCATGATCGACGATGTAATCGATCCACGCGAAACACGTATCAAATTGCTTCAAGGACTTGAAATGATGCGCAATAAGCACGAAGATCGACCAAAGAAAAAGCACGGCAACATACCTCTATAACTAAAGGAGTCTTACATCTTGAATACACAACGATTACTCCAAGAATTTTTGGAGTTAGTAAAAATTGATTCTGAAACTAAAAACGAACGAAACATTGCAGATATTCTGACGAAGAAACTGCAAGAATTGGGCTTTGACGTAACGGAAGATGACACCGCGGAAAAGACAGGACACGGCGCGGGCAATTTGATTGCCAACTTGCCGAGTACAGTGGCTGACGCGGATCCGATATTCTTCACATGTCATATGGATACAGTAGTGCCAGGGAAATCTATTCAGCCAATCGTCAAAGATGACGGCTATATCTACAGTGACGGTACGACGATTTTAGGTGCCGACGACAAAGCAGGCATTGCCGCTCTACTGGAAATGGCCAAAGTGATCCAAGAGTCAGACAAACCACATGGTCCGATTCAATTCATTATTACAGCGGGTGAAGAAAGTGGATTAGTAGGCGCGAAAGCGATGAATCCCGACTACTTACACGCAAAATATGGTTTTGCGATCGACAGCGACGGCGAGGTAGGCGGCATTGTTACAGCTGCGCCTTACCAGTCGAAATTATGGACGACGATCTACGGGAAAACAGCGCATGCTGGCGTTGCCCCTGAAAAAGGAATTTCTGCGATTTCACTCGCTGCTAAATCTATTGCGGGCATGAAGCTTGGCCGTATAGATGAAGAGACAACTGCGAATATCGGTCGTTTTGAAGGCGGAAAAGCAACGAATATCGTTTGTGAAGAGGCTTTCATTTTATCGGAAGTTCGTTCGATCAATCCTGATAAAATGAAGAATCAAATCGACTTAATGGTTGAGAAATTCGCAACGACTTCTGAATCTTTAGGCGGCAAAGCTGAAACTACTACACAACTTATGTATCCTGGTTTCTCAATTGGGGATGACGAAGAAGTCGTGCAAGTGGCGATGAAGTCCATCCGCAACGTAGGACGTGAACCGAAGATCATGACAAGTGGCGGTGGAAGTGACGGCAACGTCTTCAACGGTATGGGAGTCCCTACTGTGACATTGTCTGTTGGTTATGAAGAGATTCATACGAAGAACGAACGTATGCCGGTGAAAGAGTTGGAAAAGCTGACGGAATTAGTACTTGAGATTGTCGGTCAAGCAATCCGCACGGTGTAACAGTCTCAACAAAGAGCCTTGAAAGAAGGTGCAACTATGCAAACTGTAATTGTACGGACGGGTAATGAAGAATATGCGCTTCCAGTGGAATCGGTAATATCCATCGAGAAACTGGAGTACGTCACACCGATTCCTCATCTTCCTTCGTATTTACTCGGACTGATGAAATCGCGTGGCGAACTGGTTCCTATTCTAGATTTAAGTCAGATCCTGTATCATCAGGCGACCCCACGGGATAATGATACGCACGTAGTGGTTGTGAAAACGGATCAGTTGGAAGTCGGTTTATTAGTGCTAGATGCAAGAGAGATCCTCGAATTGCCAGAAGATCGGTTAACGTCTACTGCATTAAAAGCGTATTCCAAGACGCCTTACTTCGTAACAGTAGCGAATCTAGATGACCGCGTAGTGACGGTCATCGATCCAAATATTATGGCGGATTCCCTCCATGGTATGGATGAAATCTCCAGTTATATGAAAGAGCAGCACCAATCAAATTAGTAGGCAAAAAGAACATACATTTGATAAAATGGAAAGAGTGGCAGACTGAAGTCGGTTTGCCGCTTTTTCCTATTACATAATTATTTCCCAGGAAAGAAAGGTGTTTACATGACGGATCTGACAATCGCTAATCCACGGGTCATTATGCATCTTGATATGAACAGCTTCTTTGCCTCTGTTGAACAGGCTGCGAATCCTGAATTAAAAGGAATACCCCTAGCGGTCGCTGGCAACCCGAAAGAACGCAGAGGAATTCTCGTGACCTGTTCATATGAGGCAAGGGCATTCGGTGTCTACACAACTATGAACGTAGGAGAAGCTAAACGACTCTGTCCGAATTTAACGATCGTTCCGCCACGGCATGAACTATACCGGCAAATGTCCGATTCAGTATTTAATATTTTACGGAGTTATACCGAATGGGTCGAACCTGTTTCAATTGATGAAGCGTATATCGATACGACGGATATTGGCGGATTGACACGTGCGTATGATTTAGCTCAGGAAATCCAGCTACGTATTTTAGCAGAACTCGATCTGCCATGTTCAATAGGAATTGCACCGAATAAATTTCTTGCGAAAACAGCGTCTGATATGAAAAAACCGATGGGTATCACCATTTTACGGAGACGCGAAGTGCCGAAAATGCTGTGGCCGTTGCCAGTCATTGACATGCACGGCATAGGCAAACGGACGGAAGAGAAATTGCATAGCGCAGGTATTAAAACGATGGGTGATTTGGCCACTGCTGAAAAAATCACGTTGGAAGCGCTACTTGGCAAAAATGGTTTGCGCCTTAAACAACGGGCAAACGGAATGGATACACGGCCTGTCGACCCCGAAAGTGCGGAAGAACGTAAAAGTATTGGCAGTTCCACCACGTTACCTGTTGATCTAACCGAACTTGAAGATTGTGTTCCGATTTTTGAACGGCTCGCGAAAAAGGTAGCTGCACGACTGGAAACGAAACTGCTGGCGGGCATGACAATTAGCATTCAAATTCGTTATGCTGACTGGCAAAACACGACAAGAAGCAGAACACTTCAACAAGCGATTTATCTTGAGGAAGACCTTACGAAAGTAGCTCTTCAATTATTTCAGCAACACTGGAACCATGAGCCAATCCGCTTGCTAGGTATCACGGCGGCCAATGTCATCGAACGATCTGAAATGGTGAAGCAACTTACTTTCGATAATTTTGAGCAACAGGAAAAAGAATATGAAATGGATCAGTTAATGTCGAGTCTGACACAGCGTTTCGGAGATGGTATTATTAAAAAAGGATGTACGAAGAAATAGCAAGGAGGCAAAGAATGTGGATATAGAATTTCTTGGCACAGGCGCAGGGATGCCATCAAAACAGCGCAATACGTCAGCGCTCGTTCTAGATTTGACAGACGAGAATAAGGAAAACTGGTTATTCGATTGCGGTGAAGCAACACAGCATCAATTGCTACACAGCGCAATCAAGCCGAAGAAGATTACAAAAATCTTTATCACCCATTTGCATGGTGATCATATTTTTGGATTACCCGGCTTTCTCAGCTCACGTGCATTTTTAGGTGGAGATGATTCCGTTGATCTGTACGGTCCTGCCGGTTTGAAAGAATGGTTGCAACATACCTATAAAGTGACGGGAACGTACTTGCCCTACAAGTTGAACGTGCATGAAGTCCATGAAGGGTTAATTCTTGAAACGGATGAATTCAAAGTCTATGCAAAAGAAGTCCAACATGTCATTCAAAGTTTCGGCTTCCGTATTGAACAAAAAGAGTTGCCAGGGACGTTATTGATCGACAAAGCAATAGAGCAAGGCGTTCCAAAAGGTCCTATGTTGCAGCGTTTGAAAGACGGTTTTGACGTGGAGCTTGAAAATGGGCAGACGGTATACAGTCAAGACGTGACGACAGATAAGAAAAAAGGTTTTGTGATTGCCATCATTGGAGATACATCATATTGTCAGGCTTCGGTTGAACTGGCACAAGACGCCGATATTTTGATTCACGAAGCGACGTTTACGAATGAATATGCAGCAGGTGCGAAGGAATTCGGTCATTCAACGATTGTTGAAGCGGCAACCGTCGCAAAAGAAGCTAATGCGAAAAACCTCATTGCGAACCATATTAGCGCACGTTTCATGCCAGGTGAAATGCCAGCTTTCTTAGCAGAAGGTACCGACGTATTTGAAGCGATTTCGATTGCAGATGATTTCGCGCGTTTTCAATGGAAACACGGACAATTAATTAAGCTACAAAAAAACTAAGCATCCAGATGGGCTCACTCTTGAAGGAGACCAATGGATGCTTAGTTTTTTATTTTGATGAACCTAGTTGACGTGAACGGTTTTCCGCACTAATCAAGCAGTCCGAAATAATGGTCTTGAAGTTGTGGTCTTCTAGTGATCGCAAACCTGCTGCTGTTGTACCGCCAGGGCTCGTAACATTTTCTCGCAATACACTCGGCTCTTCGCCTGTCTTCTTCAACATGGACGCAGCACCGTAAATCGTTTGGACGATCAATTCACGTGCATCCACCGCATCTAGACCTTGCGCTACCGCTGCTTCTTCCATCGCTTCTACTAAATAGTAGATATACGCAGGACCGCTACCAGAAAGGGCGGTTACGGCATGTAAATCATCTTCTTCGACGACTTTGACGATACCAATTGCATTCAGCAAGCTTAAGATCGATTGCTGCATTCTGTCTGAAACTGCTTCATTAAATGCGATCCCGCTTGCTGATTTTCCAATTGTCGCCGACGTATTCGGCATTGAGCGTGCTATCGGACGTTTGCCTAGACCTTTTTCGAATGTATTGATGGAAATGCCTGCAATGACGGAGAGAACCGTCGTATCTTCCCCGAGGTAAGGTGCAATATCCTCCATCACTTTCTCTACATCTTTCGGCTTCGTCGCGAGTACAACCAAGTCCACTTTTTTAATGAAATCTCGGTCTTCGCATACTTTCGTAATGCCATAACGCGACTCCAGTTCATCTAAACGTTCGGTATCTGAACGATTCATCACATAGACATTGTCTTCATATATAACTCGTTTATTGACAATCCCCGCAATAATTGCTTCTGCCATTTGTCCGGCGCCTACAAATAAAATCTTTTCCATGTCTTACATCCTCCCCAAAATAAAAAAGCGCTCCCGTCCTGTGTTTCAGGACGAAAACGCTTGGTTTCCGCGGTGCCACCTAAATTTGCTGTTTGAGACAGCACAACTTCAAGTCTCCTTTATCGCAGAAGGTACGGTCGTGTTTCCACGACAGCTCGAAAGGAGGTTCGAAGGGGAGTGGGATACATGACTTGCAGCCTCGGCCATGCTCTCTTCTATCCGTCACCCGTCTACTGATCTTCCTCAATGCCCGTTCCATACTATTTTCATGATTATGTCATGTACTCAATGAAATGTCAAATTGTCGTTAGCTGCCGATGAACAAGTACATGATGAATAAAATGACCGCAATCGAGATAACCAACGAAACGATCTTTATCACACTCACGGGATAATTTCCAGACACTTTTCCCGTTTGGCCATTGACTACGAATTGATAGATTTTTTCCTTGAAATGAAACGAGGAAATCCAAATCGGCAATAAAATATGTTTATATGTAATATCCGTATAATCTGTCGAGACGTTAACGACCTGTACGATATCTCCGGCTACGCTGCCCTCGATCCCGTTGACAATTCTTCTAGTCATGATGTCCTTGGCTTGCGTAAATCCTTGTTGTAATGAAACAGAATAGCGCTCAGCAAGAAAACCGGACATGTATTCCACTTTATAATCGGTAAGACCTGTTAATTGGAAAGGCTGCACTTTCTGCAATAGTTTCGCTTCTACTGTGTGTGACGCTTTGATTAGAATGTCATCAAAGAATTCACGATAATTTCCGCTTTCCTGATGCCAGCGGATTTTTTGTACTTGCTCTGTCACTTGTCTAGCCTTACCGTCCTCATAGACCGTCCGTGTTTCGGTGACATAGTAGTAATTCCCGACACTCACGACATATTGTGACTGTGTCTGACTGTCATACGTCCAGTACGGCAAGTAGGCACCGGATATTTTATTCATTCGATATGTTTTCTTCAATGTATTCGGTGCGAAGAAATGCCCTTTGATCCAGTCTTTAAACTTCGCCTGTGCTTGTTCCTCGGAGACTTGAAATGGAATTAATAACCCCGGTTGGATCCCGGCATCGTGATTCGTGACGGATATGTGAGAAGATCCGCAAAACGAACAGAAATCCGCCACGATATGTGCGTCCAGTACCGATTCCGCCCCGCAGTTATCACAGGAGAAAACCCGTTTCTCTTCATTCCATACATGTTGAAGATTATTTCCTGCCTCATGGAACTCCAGTTCTACATGATGTTCGAACGTTGCTTCAATTGGCATTTCATGACTACAGAAAGGACATTTCAAGCCGCGGGTTTCTGGATTATATTCCGTATTTCCGCCACAAGAAGGGCATTTAATGTTCTCAGTATCTTCTACGACTGTGTGTTGTTCATCAAATGAAGTCAACGTCCATCCCTCACTTTTCGTCTAACGTCTCACCACATTCTGCGCAGAATTTTGCACCCGGCAGATTGGCGTGTGAGCAAGCGGGACAAATTTTTTCTGTAACCTGAGATGTACCGCAGCTGCTACAGAACTTCGCGTCTTTTGGAATCATGGTCTCACACTTGATGCATGGTATTTTATCGGTTTCAACGGATTTTCCGCACTGGCCACAGAACTTGGCATCGGCGTTGATCGTTGCCTGACAATGCGGACAGGATTTCGTCGCGGCTTGTGCTGGAGGCTGCTGCGTTTGGTTTTGATTCATCGCATTGGCCATGACCTGACCCATGCCCATACCAGCCCCCATGCCGACACCTGCGCCCGCCATGCCGCCTTCATTCTGCGCCGCATCACGCATCGCTTCCGCGGCCTGATATTGCTGATACTGCTGCATATTGCCGAGCACACCCATAGATGTACGCTTATCCATCGCTTCTTCGACTTCTTTTGGTAAAGAAAGGTTCTCGATATAAAGTGATGTGATCTCGAAACCGAATGCTGCGAAACGAGAAATCATCTTCTCTTTGCCTTGTTCACTTAATTCGTCGTAATGCATGGACAAATCAAGCGCGGGTATTTGAGACTCTGCGAATAAATCAGATAATCCAGAAATGATCATTTTCTTTAAATGGCCTTCAATAGAATTCGTATCATACGAACTGTTCGTTCCAAATAGCTCGCGCAAGAACACGGTAGGGTCTGATACGCGATACGAATAAATTCCATACCCACGAAGACGAATCATACCAAAGTCTGGATCACGCATCATAATTGGGTTTGACGTGCCCCATTTTTGATTGATAAACTGCTTCGTATTAATAAAATATACTTCCGCTTTAAAGGGTGAGTTAAAGCCGTACTTCCATGACTTCAACTTCGTTAGAATAGGCATATTCTGCGTGTACAAAATATGACGTCCTGGACCAAATACGTCCGCGATTTCGCCTTCATTGACGAAGACCGCGACTTGCGATTCCCGGACTGTCAGCTCCGCTCCCATTTTAATTTCATTATTATGCACGGGGAACTGATAGACTAATGTATTAGCGTCCTGTGCTTGCCACTCGATTACTTCAATAAATTGGTTTTTGAACATATTAAAAAATCCCATCGTGATCCCTCCAACTCGACATCATTATGCAAATCATGCGATTTATTGTAGTATACCATACGAAGAATAGACAAAATGGTTTCACTTTGTGCGAAATATCTTTCGGTAAATGAATAATCAAGGCGTGACGCACATGGAAATAAAGAGTACAATAGACTGAACAGTCATTCATTTTATAGGGGGAACAGTAGATGATCACAAAAATTATTACACCTACGCCGTTTGCGGTAGGTGACGTGAACTGCTTTTTACTAAAAGGCGACACACTAACTTTGGTAGACGCGGCAACGAAAACGCCAGAAGCGCGAGAAGTGTTGCAGATGAAATTAAAAGAAATGGGCTATACATTCAATGATATTGAGCAAGTATTCGTCACGCATCACCATCCCGATCATTGCGGATTAGTCGAGATGTTTGACCGCGCGGAAATCCTCGGTCATCCGTATTTAAACTACTGGCTTACACGAGATACCGAGTTTTTGGATCGCCATGACCGTTTCTATGAACAATCATTAATAGAAGAAGGCGTACCAGAGCAATATTTGAAATGGGTTAAACGTTTTCGTCGATCAGTCGATTTAATGGGGGGGCGTCCCGTCGATCGCATGATGAATGAAGGTGACGACTTGCCGGGACATCCAGGCTGGAAAATCCAAGAGTCTCTAGGTCACGCACAAAGTCATTTATCATTGTTCAATGAACAAGAAGGCATTCTAATCGGTGGTGATTTATTGCTCGAGAAAGTGTCATCCAATCCATTGATCGAGCCGCCTTTTAAGAAAGAACAAGGACGTCCGAAGTCACTGCTTCAATACAATGCATCACTGGAACGGTTATTGGATTTACCCGTGTCACTCGTCTATGGAGGCCATGGTGGAGAGATTACAAATGCACATGAGCTCATAACGGAACGCTTGGCGAAGCAGCGCGACCGTGCGATGAAAGTTCTCGCGATGCTAGATGAATCGAAAACGGTCTTTGACGTAACGAAGCGATTGTTCCCAGCAGTCTATGAAAAAGAGTTGGGATTGACGCTGTCTGAAACAATCGGGCAGCTAGATTATCTAGTGGCGGCAGAATTAATCTCAGAAACGGTCGATTCAGCAGGAGTTCATCACTATGTCCGCATCTAAAACCGTGCTGATCACGGGAGCGACGAGTGGGATTGGGTTTGAACTGGCGAAGCGCTTGGCGGTGTCAAACGAGTATCGTGTCATCGCAACAGGACGCAATGCAAAGGCATTAGAAGAGTTACGCGTACTTGGCGTAGAAGGATACTGCGTCGATTTGCGAGATACGAAGCAGCTCGATTGGCTGGTATCTTGCATTGGCACACCGGACCTCATCGTATTTTCCGCTGGAGTAGGGAAGTTCCATCTAGCACATGAAACGACCGATGAAGACATGTCCGCGATGCTCGAGACGAATGTACTCGTGCCGATGCAACTAACTGCGCGTGTAGTCCCTGCCATGATCGAGCGCAAGCACGGTCATCTAGTCTATATCGGTTCACAAGCAGGGAAGGTAGCCACACCGAAAACAGCAGTCTATGCCGCAACAAAACACGCACTGATCGGCTATACAAACGCCGTCCGAATGGAAGTCGCATCCTACGACGTCGACGTATCCGTCATCCATCCAGGACCGATCGATACACCATTTATCGAGCTAGCAGACGTCACCGGCGGCTACAAACAAGCAATGGGCAGCCAGTTACTGACGGTAGACACAGTCGTACGCGCTGTTATGGAAACCATCGAGCGACCTAGACGCGAAGTAAACTTGCCAAAAATCACAGGTCTGACAAGCAGACTCTACGCATTGGCACCTAGCGTAGTAGAAACCGTAGGGAAGCCGTTTTTCTATAAAAAGTAACAACAAAATAAAGCGCTGTTGCTAGAAGTCGTAACGATCCGACTTGTGGCGGCAGCGCTTTTTTTGAAATGGGGGGTAAAAATTAGTTACGTCATAGGACTCACCATGGTGCTGGCGAATGGCCATCGTTTGGATAGATTCTTCGTATAATTAATGCATTGATCTTTACACGTTATTTCAAATAGAAGAATAAACTAGTTGATCGTAAGTGGAAGGTGGCGACTCCCTCTTGGAAATACGATAGTGACAAGGTTTATCGAGTTTTGAATAAGACTAAAAATTATTTTTCGGATGTATCTGTAGTATGCATCCCCTAAAAAATATATGACTTTACGTTATCTGTAAGTAGAA
>NZ_PDYR01000027.1:0-11840 GCF_002743165.1 Sporosarcina sp. P19
TGCTGATCTTCTTCCTGTAAAAACTACAACCTAAATAATTTCCACTTAGTAGCGCAGGCACAACTGCGGGGTAGGCCGTGGCCATGAGACAACTGGCAGCCCCACCGCCAGCTGGCTCCTGGCTGGAGGCAATCCCCCACGTGCCTACGCGGGTCCGGAAAGCAAACACTCACTAACTTCAGTGCCCAACAGCCAGTCGAGCCACGTCCCCAACAAAAAGTAACAAAGACCCGCAGCCGCATAATCGTTCCACCAAACGCGTCTCTTAGTCGGATATTGCACCCAATCTGTCAGTTTATTAGCCCTGTTAAAACCACGACCTAAATAATTACCAATCACTAGCGCAATGTTCCAAGCGCTTGGAACATAAGTCATGGTGCCATCCATTTCTATTTATCTCACATCGTTATTCTTTTTACTTTTCATGTCAAAAAGCAATTGGTATACTAAATAGTAGTAAACCATTATAACTAAAGGAAAGAGTGTGCAGCCAATGGGCCGTAAATGGAATAACATTAAAGAAAAAAAAGCGTCTAAAGATGCGAACACAAGTAGAATCTATGCAAAGTTTGGTCGTGAAATATATGTAGCAGCAAAATCAGGAGATCCCAGTCCTGAATCCAACCAAGCACTGAAATTCGTACTCGAGCGTGCAAAAACATACAGCATACCGAAAGCAATCATTGACCGTGCGATTGAAAAAGCAAAAGGTGGCGGCGAGGAAAACTTCGACGAACTTCGTTACGAAGGATTCGGACCGAACGGCTCTATGGTCATCGTGGATGCATTAACAAATAACGTCAATCGGACAGCTTCCGAAGTACGTGCGGCATTTGGTAAAAATGGAGGAAACATGGGAGTTAGTGGTTCTGTAGCTTACATGTTTGATCCAGCTGCTATTATCGGTGTTGAAGGCAAAACGGAAGATGAAGTATTAGAGTTATTAATGGAAGCAGATGTTGATGTAAATGATATCGAAGAAGAAAATGGGCAAGTGGTAGTATACGCAGACCCATCCCATTTCCATGAAGTGCAGGAAGCATTCCGTCAAGCAGGTGTTACGGACTTTACCGTAGCCGAGTTGTCCATGATTGCTCAGAATGAGATTTCATTGGATGAAGAAGCGCAGGAGCAGTTTGAAAAAATGATCGATGCACTCGATGATTTAGAAGACGTACAACAAGTTCATCATAATGTTGAATTGGCATAAAAAACAGCTGTTCCATAATGTGATGGAGCAGCTGTTTTTTCATGTATTACTTTATGATGACTTTCCATCCGTCAGTAGGTTCTTCAATGGAATTTACATAAGTAGGTAAAAAGACGAAAGACCAAGGTGTTGCAGTAAAAGGTGGAATATCGAGAGACAATGAAAAAGTCTCCTCAGCTGCTGTATCTCCTCGTTCATTCACTACACATACTGTAGCTTCACGAATAGATAATACTTCATCACGATTATTTTGCAAAAATACAGTAGCGACTAATCCTCCATCGCGTTTATGTTTTAACAGTATGGGTGTAGCTGTAAATTCTTCCTGAACAGATCTTTTAGTTTCATATTGATGAATAAAAGCCTGTTTTTGTTGATCTGATAAAGTAGCTTCCCAAGTAGCTTCAAACACAATTTGCATAGTTCAACCTCCTTATTCCTATATCATTCCCTCGATATTGATATTTAAGTCCTATTATATCACAGAATAATAAAAAATATTAACTACGACTTAATTCTCTTGTGGACGATATATTTCGTCGCATATAGAAATATTGCGATCACTTTACATAGAATGAAGGAAATTATCGAATGATGTATACTAGAGTAGAAATGCACTAGTAAAAGGAGAGAGTGGTATGATACGTGTATTATTCGTTTGTCTCGGGAATATTTGTCGCTCACCAATGGCTGAAGGGGTTTTTCGTAAGATGATTCATGATGAACGATTAGAGAATCGCATTGAAGTAGACTCGGCAGGAACAAGCGATTGGCATGTCGGGAAAGCGCCCCATGAAGGAACGCTGTCCAAACTGGCAGAATTTCAAGTTTCGGCAGAAGGGATGGCCGGACGTCAATTGAATGTGAAAGATGCAGAGGAATTTAATTATATTATC
Source organism: Sporosarcina sp. P19 (assembly GCF_002743165.1). Classification (NCBI taxonomy): domain Bacteria; kingdom Bacillati; phylum Bacillota; class Bacilli; order Caryophanales; family Caryophanaceae; genus Sporosarcina; species Sporosarcina sp. P19. The sequence continues at coordinate 2,107 of NZ_PDYR01000027.1, forward strand.
GGAATGGACGCAGAAAACATCCGAAATATTCATAACATCTTTGGAGATCATGATCATCAGCGTGTGCTCCGTTTTTTGGATTTGACAAGTCATCAAAAAGATGTTCCAGATCCGTACTTTACTGGTGATTTTCAAGAAACATACGACTTGGTGCTTGAAGGTTGTCAGGCATTAATGGATCTTATTAAAAAAGAGGAATCCATAAAATGAAGATTCCTATACTATATGAAGATAACCATCTCTTAGTCGTTGAAAAACCGGTCAATGTGCCGGTGCAAGAAGATGAAAGTGGAGACTTGGACGTATTGACTATTCTAAAGCAAGATATTAAGAGACGTTATCAAAAGCCAGGGAAGGTATATCTTGGTTTAGTACATCGTCTCGATCGTCCTGTTGGCGGTGTGATGGTATTTGCAAAAACTTCCAAAGCGGCATCTCGTCTATCCGATCAGCTTCGTCGGGGCATCATTGAACGGAGATATTTAGCGGTTCTCCGTGGTGTGCCTCGGAAAAAACAATCTACTCTCCAGCATTATTTATACAAGAATCGTCAAAAAAATCAAGTGTATAGTGTGAAGCCGAACCATCCGGAGGGGAAAGTGGCCAGTTTGGATTATCAACTACTCGATAGTAAAATTGATCAAAGCTTAGTAAGTGTACGTCTACATACAGGACGATCACACCAGATTCGTGTACAAATGGCAACAGAAGGGCTCCCTCTCTATGGTGATCAGAAATATGGAAGTTCAATGAATAAGCGTGGCGAACAGATTGCATTATGGGCGCACAAGTTGGAGTTCGAACATCCGACAACAAAGGAAAAGATGCAATTTACTTCAGAAGCACCACGGGTTTATCCTTGGGAATTATACACTACTCATGATGAAGTTTATAAAACGTATGGTTAGTGGAAAACCATCCATTCTTGACTTACGAATTCGATGCAACTACACTAAATGGAAAAACGTCTGTTGGAGGAATATATGAGTAAGCAATCTTTTATCCCGATTATTGTCGGAACTAATATTAACGCCTATAATATGGCGATTTCATTTCACGAAGAATATGGCATTAAACCTGTAATTGTAGGTAGAGAACCGTTGCCATTCACAAGTTATAGTAGAATTACAGATATCCAGGAATTAAATACGGGTTTGCATGATCCTAAAATATTCGTCCAGTTTTTACGTGAAATCGCTAAAAAATATCGTACTGCTGATCAAAAATTAGTGCTTGTCGGAACAGACGATTTATATGTCCGTCTGATTATTGAGCAGCGAGAAGCTTTGCAAGAAGATTTTTTGTTCAATTATATTGATGAGGAAATTATGAATGCTGTGTATATTAAGAAAAATTTCTATGAATTATGTGCTGAACATGGAATAGATACACCTTCTACGTACTTTCATTCATGTTTATCCGATGAACCATTTACAGAAGAAGTACTGTTCCCGGTCATCATCAAGCCAAGCGACGGCGTTCAATACTATCGCCATCCGTTTGAAGGATTGCAGAAAATCTATAAAGTCGATACATATGAAGAAATCAACCGCATTATCCAAATGGTAAAAGCCAGTGGGTATACGGAAGATCTGATCATTCAGGACTTCATTCCTGGCGACGATACGTATATGTGGGATGCCGTATATTATGCTGATCAGCATGGTAAAGCGCAGTTAATTACATTGGCACAAGTGGTACTACAAGAACGTGCTATGACAGCAATCGGAAATTATACGGCATTGATTACGCGTTATAATGAAGAAATCATGACGAAGCTTGCGAAGTTCCTAGAAGCGATCGGTTATGTCGGTTACGGAAACTTCGACTTGAAATACGATAAGCGCGATGGCAAATTCAAAGCGTTTGAAGTGAATATTCGTCAAGGACGTTCAAGTTATTACATTACGCAGTGCGGTGAGAATATGGCGAAGTATTTGGTCGATGACTTAGTATACGGGAAGGAAAAGCCGTTAACATATTTAGATGACCACTTCCTATTCACTGTCGTACCGAAAGTGGTATTGAAAAAGTTTGTTGATAATCCGCCTATGGAAAAAGAGATCCGATCTCTGATCAAAGCAGGAAAGTATGGTAATCCTTTATTTTACAATAAAGATAAGCATATGAAGCGTAAATTGTATTTACTGATGCGTCAAATTAACTACTACAAGAAGTATAAAAATGCTGTTAAATAAGAAAAGATCCCTGCACATCACATGCGCAGGGATCTTTTATCTTTACTTACATATTTAGCTGAATCGGTCTACGAGGTCGTGCATAGTCTCGGCTTCTGTATGAAGGTCGAGAGAAGCGTGCATAATCGTGCTGATGGCAGCTTTTTGTTCATCGATGGATGCATTGACCTGTTCGGTAGCTGCTGCTGATTCGGTTGCGACTGCTGCAATTTGATCAATTGCCTGAACAACATGTTGTCGATTTTCGTCCATGCTGTTCATATCATCTTCCATAGTCTTCAACAGTGAGGTGATGTTGAGGATGGAATCGGATAATTGTTCAAAAGCATTTTTTGTATCTATAATCGTGCCTTCTTGATCACTCGTCAAATCTAATGTGTGTTTCATTTGATTTTCAGCAGACGTCGTATCTTTTCGGATATGCACTAGTAGGTCGCGAACTCTCGTAGTTGCCTCGTTCGTGTCTTCAGATAATTGACGTACTTCATTTGCTACTACAGCAAATCCTTTTCCGTGTTCACCTGCGCGAGCGGCTTCAATACTGGCGTTTAATGCGAGTAAGTTTGTTTGTTCTGAGATCGATGAAATCGTTTGAACGATGGCTTGGATTTCATTCATTCTGGATACGAGTTGTGAGAAATTACCTTGCAAGTCGTTGATTACGATGTTGAAGTTATTAGAATTCTCCTCCAATGTCTCGGCTTTTTGCATACCTGAACTTTGTAGATCATTCATGCTGCGCATCTCCGTCACGACGTTTTCATATTGTGCAGATGCATTAGAAATCAGGGTAGATAATTGCCCCACTTTTGTGATTGCAACGTCTGCTTCTTCGGATTGCAATACTGCACCTGAAGAAACTTCAGCAATAGCGCTGTGGATTTCGTCAGCCGATGCTGTTGCTTCTTCTGTAATTGCGCTAAGTGTTTCGGAAGATATTCTCATGCGGTCTGAAGAAAGTCTTGTATGACCGACCATCTCATTCAGATTATTTTTCATCTTATTCACATTTTCAGCTAAGTGGCCGAGCTCATCACGTGAACGGATCGGAATATCTTCACCTGACAGTTTACCTTGCGCAATTTCTGCTGTAATGAGGCGAATATTCTTAATGTATGATGTCAGACGTCCTGAGAAAATGGAGAATAGTGTAACGCCTACAATGATAGAAATAATGACTGAAATTAGGGTGTACCATAGTACATTTTTGGCTCCAGCATTAAAGTCAACTAGATAGGTTCCGGCTACTACGATCCATCCCCAATTAGGATCTTCTAAGCCGTAGGTGATTTTTGGTGCTTCTACATTCAGGTTACTTGGCAGCGGCCAGTCATATTGTACAAAACCGCCTCCGTTTTTAGCTTCTGAAATTACTTCGCGAATAAAGTAACGACCATCTTTTGTTTTGGTTTCATAGAGACTTTCTCCTTCTTTCTGCGGATGTACAAGCAGAGTGCCTTCCTCATCCACTACATAAAAGTAGAAGTTCTCCCCGTATTTGGCTGGATTGTCTAAAGCTCTAGTACCATCTGTGGCCATAGGTCCCATAATTTTATCTTTAGCCCGTTCTTGGGCGTCTTCTAAACTAATTGTACCGTTCTCTACTTGAACATTGAGCTCATCGATTAAGTCTAGGACAGCATACGTCCCGTTCTGTAATCCCATTTCCCCGACTTTCTCAAGCTCTTGCTTCGCTACAAAGTAATTGACGATACCTACAGCTAGTAGTGGTATTAAAATAACTAATGCTGCAAGCGCTATCAACTTGTTACGTACTGAACCTTTCAATATGTAATCCCCCTTTTGCAATTTATATATGAAACCTTTCTCCCTTTTTTATAGTATAGGCTATTCTGATTAATAACGGAATAGCTTGTCTCATTTAATAGTAATTTATTACTTATTTTTCAAGCTTCGTTGTTAAATGGCAGGCGCATACTCTTCGATTCTTGACTTGAAAAATGCAGTAGGCTACACTTAATAGAGCTGTGGCTGTACGGTTCTTAAAGATTTTTAAAAGATTAAAACGGAAGTTGTATGGAGCTATAGTAACGTAAGGAGTGTTCGAGCAGTGCCGATTTTAGATAAAAGCAATGCGGAAGATGTTAAAAGATATGAAACGTTTATGAGGAATTCTCCATTTCGTTCGATTACACAAGATCCTAACTGGGCACATGTAAAAGATGACTGGGGTAACGAGCAAGTATATGTAGAACGGGACGGAGAAATTGTAGCCGCTATGTCCTTATTGATACGAAAGGTACCAGGTGGTTTTTCATTATTATATGCACCACGTGGACCTATCTGCGATTTACATGATCAGAAACTGGTTGAAGAATTGATTCAAGAGGCAGAAGTGCTTGTGAAAAAACATAAAGCCTTTGCATTAAAAATGGATCCTGAACAGCTGTATACAGATGAATTGGACAAGTTATATCGTGATGCAGGTTACATAGTACGCAACGAAGGCGCGGGTAAAGAAGATTTAATCCAGCCTCGCTACAATATGATTGTTAAATTGACGGATGAAGATGAAGATTCCTTAATGCTTAAGTTCCGTAGCAGAACACGAAGTAAAATTCGAAGCTCAGCACGTAAAGGTGTAGAAATATCTTATTCACGCAGTGATGAGTATTTAAAGAAGTTCTTTGAAATCCATGAAGAAATGTCTGTTCGGAATCAAATTTCTATTCGTTCATATGATTATTTCGTCAAAATGCGAGAAGCATTTGATGATTTACGCATCTATATAGCAAAGCATGAAGATGACTACTTAGCCGGTGCTGTAACTATTAACTATAACGGAAAATTGTATTACTTATACGCAGGCAGTTCCAACACGAAGCGTAATCTAAATCCTAGTTATCTCATGAACTATGAAATGATGAAGTGGGGACTGGAAATCGGTGCGGAACAGTATGATCTTGGTGGAGTATTCGTACTCGACAGTGAGCAAGATGGATTATATAATTTTAAAAACAGTTTTTGTCAAGTAGACGGAGTGACAGAATTTATCGGGGAAATCGATAAAGTGTACAAGCCGTTCATTTATAACATGTTTGTGAAAGTAGTGCCTAAAATTCAGAAGTTGAAAAAGAAGCTTCAAAAAAAATAACCGGTTGAAGTCCTCAACTACAGAAAAGAGTGAACCGAATGAATTTTTTAGACGAGCTGAATGAATCTTTGCGCACAAAATGGAAATTTAAACAGCCTATGCCGATTCAGTCTCAAATGATACCCGAGATGTTGTCTGGTAAAGACATAGTAGCTGAATCACCAACAGGGACAGGTAAAACACTAGCCTACACGTTACCTGTGATTCAAATGGTCGACGGAGATCTACCGAAAACACAGGCGTTAATCATTACACCATCACAAGAGCTATCTATGCAGATCGTCAATGTGATACGTGAGTTGGTTGAAGGAACTCCTGTAACGGTAACTCAGCTGATTGGCGGTGCAAACATGCAACGTCAGGTCGAAAAACTGAAGAAAAAACCGACAATCGTAGTCGGTACACCAGGAAGATTAAATGAACTAGTAAGAGAAAAAAAGCTGAAAATGTATGATATTCAATACTTGGTCATTGACGAAGCGGACCAACTTCTCTCTCGCGAATACCGCGTATTGGTGAAAAGCTTGATTGAAGCAGCAAACCCTGGACGTCAGTTAGCGGTTGTATCCGCCACAATTACGGATGAAATCGAACTCGTTGCTAAGCAACTGATGAAGGATCCAATCCGACTGCAAGTCAATTCAGATGAAATTCCAAACAGCGGCCAAGTGGTCCATTCTTACGTAAAAGTAGATGAACGCAAAAAGACGGATATACTTCGAGGGATTTCCGCATTATCAGGCGTACGAGCATTAACATTCATGAATAATGTGGATCAATTGCGCATGAAAGAGTTGAAACTACTTTACAATGATGCACCGATCGCAGTCCTTTATTCTGACATGAAAAAACTCGACCGACAGAAAACATTGGAAGACTTCAGGAAAGGCACTATTCGCATCCTCATCGCTACAGACTTAGCGGCACGAGGATTGGACATCGAAGGACTGACACACGTCATCCATGTGGACGTCCCGCATACAGCCGAACAATACGTGCATAGATCAGGAAGAACTGGCCGCGCCGGAGCAGACGGAGAAGTCCTCACACTTCTGTCCTACCCAGAAGAACGCGACTACCGTAAAGTTTCCAAGGGCATTAAAACCGTCCAAAAAATTTGGTACAATGGACAACTGATTGAAGGAAACTCCAAAACAGTTGACGACTTGAAAAAAGCGGCACCAAAGAAATCAAAACCAAAAGTTAAGAAAAAGAAATAACAAAAAACGTATCACCCAAACGATGATACGCAAAGACTGAAGACTACCCTCGTATGATGGGGGGAGTCTTCAGTTTTTTCTTTTAACTAGTATGTCAGTTCTCCAACACTCTCGTAGCATAAAAAATGAGCATGCACGGAAACGTCCGCACACACTCATTCACATCATCAATCAAGCTGAGTCAAAATAATAGGCTGCCCCTTCGTCACGACAATCGTATGCTCGATCTGCGCAACGAGCGACTTGTCAGGCGTGACAAATGTCCAACCGTCATCCAACTCAATCACATGCTCAGCAGTATGCGAAATGAACGGCTCCACGGCAAGAACCATACCATCCTTTAATAACGTTTTATCCCAAGGATCGTAATAATTTAGAACATGCTGAGGCTCTTCGTGAAGAGACGTACCAATTCCGTGACCGGTTAAGTTTTTGATCACACGCAAGCCATTATCTTTCGCTTCACGCTCCACAGCTTTACCGATTTGATTTAAACTAGAACCTGCTTTTACTTTCAATAACGCGCGGTCCAATGCTGACTTTGCTACATCGCATAACTTCTGCTTTTGCTCGTCAGGTGTACCGGCCACGAATGAAATACCAGTGTCTGCAAAGTAGCCGCCAGCTGATCCAGAAACATCTATATTCACAAGATCACCGTCTTGGATCTCGTAGCTTCCTGGAATGCCATGCGCTACCTGATGGTTTACACTGATGCATGTATAGCCAGGGAAATCATACTGATCGATAGGAGCAGAAACCGCACCTTTTTCAGCGAACAGGCGACCTGCCATATCATCAAGTTCTTTCGTCGTGATGCCAGGTACTGTAGCATCTTTCAACGTTTCACGAATTTCCGCCACAATTTTACCAATTGCCCGTAACCCCTCTAATTGTTCATCATTTTTTACAATCATGTTTACAAGTCCTTTCTTCCGTACAATTTATTCAATTCTACTATATCATACTTTATTGATGTTTTTTTAATGATTCGCTTGTTCTACCATTCCTTACTTCAAGACTTTTACACCTTGATACACATTCCAAATTAAGACGCTTACAAACAACAAACTATATAGAATGATGAATAGCATAGGAACGAATCCCCAGAACATCATATTGCTGTTTGTATTTGTAATGGTATCGACATTAAAGGAAAAAATTGAAAAGGACATGACGATAAAACCAGCAATCAGTAATGCCATAGGAACGATATGTGAAACGAATGCCTTTTTTGCATGACGACGAACTTCGAATTCATCCGCAACGAAATAAATGATGATCGGCAATAGAAGGGGGGCGAAAAATACACTGAAATAACTAAGTGAAGACAATAATTTTGAATTTGACATAGCGTAACCTCCACTCTCTAGCATGATAGTCCATACTCTAACCTATACCCTAGTTTACGGTATAATCGTGAAAAAAACACGGTTGCCCAATTGGCACCGTGTTATAATTGTTTGGGTTTTGAAAAACGCTGACCCATAAATAGTATAAAACCGATTACTGCGGAAAGAAATAAAGCGGCTGTTGAAACAAATAGTTCATCGGTTCCATTTTTTATTGCGATACCAATGAAAGACCAAATGATAATTAAATTAAACATAGAGTCATGGTAATGATACATAAAATGTAAAGCGATCGCTGCTGTTAAAGTTAAGAAGAGGACTGTCCATAGTGGATCACTCAAACCCCATCCTGTCCAATCGTGAAATTTGAAAGCATAGTTAGAATTTGCGATGACTGCGATGAAGATCCATGCCATGTAAGCTGATATCGGAAGTCGTTCCCGATTCGTTTCCTCTACTTTTGGATAACTGAAATACAGAACTAGTAAACAAATTAATAGGGCGATCACGCTAACAATAGCCCAGTAATAATAACTATAATGCCACAATAAAAGCCATGCGATATTAAAAAAACAGCTAATTGAGAAAGTAATTGCACGTAAATTAGCAACAAATGAAGAGAGTCTAGCTGATGTTTTGAAGAATAAGTATAACCAACTGACTAGTAACAGATCTAGCACTATCCAAATCGAAAAAACGTACTCTGCAGGCATGAATAGAACCGGTACTCGATTAGCAATTTCCCAAGTAGTCAGCCCGTTAAGCGGGATTAAATTGGCGGCGATATGAGTTCCAATCATGATGAGTAGCGAAAGTACCATCAAAATTATTCTTAGCATGATAAAGTCCTCCTGAACAACAGTATACAGAGATTACGGATCGATGGAGCGGAAAAGTATGAATATTCCTTTACAAATGAGAAATTGTGGCGTTCTATTGTCTTGTACATGTAAAAAAACTATAATAAGAACTAATGAATTCAGGTAACTAGCACTGAATCTCCATTTCATTCGTATCGATTGGATAAAGTAGAAGGTTAGAACAGAATGCTTCGAAAAGGATGAGGAAAAATGATTTTACTCGAAGGGGAGCAGTGCTACCTACGGATACTCACAGAAGATGATGCGTATCAGTTCACCCAGCTGCTTATTGCCAATAAGGAGTACTGGACGGAATTTGAACCAAGGCACGATAATACCTATTACACAGTAGCAATGCAGCGGGATAAAATTCGAGAATCCCTTTATCAAATGCGTGACCGACGGGAGTATAATTTTGGTATATTTGATTCGGAAACAAGTTTGATCATCGGTCAGATTTCATTGTATAGCATTAAACGGTTACCGTTTTCCAGTGGTTTTGTGGGGTATTCCATTGATCAGCGGCAAACAGGAAGAGGAATTGGCACAGAAGCGGTCTCACTCATTAATCAATTTGCGTTTGAAAAAGTAAATCTGCACAGAGTGGAAGCCTATGTATCCCCTCGTAATGTTGGTTCGGTCAAAGTATTGGAAAAAGCGCAATTTCAGCGTGAGGGATTGTTGCGCCAATTATTGTTTATTAATGGTGTCTGGGAAGATCATTATATGTATGCTATTGTGGAAGAAGATTATTGAAAGGGCAAGACCCTTTTAGAAAAGTGGATAACTATATGGAAAAACCGGCTCTTCGAATAGAAGGTGCCGGTTTTTTGCAGTTTTTTAAGGTGGGGCAGCAATGAGCATGCAGTTGCCGCTCATAATTTCGTGTAAGCGCTCATAGTTCATGCTGATCCGCTCTATCACACGGAGTAACCGCTCTATAACGTCTAGAAACCGCTCATACATACGGTCGAAGCGATCATAGTCAA
>NZ_PDYR01000028.1:0-10199 GCF_002743165.1 Sporosarcina sp. P19
ATTTGCGCTTCGGAGGGGACGCGTTCCTGAGGGCTCGCGGTGAGCCAACTAGGTCGCTGCGCTCCCTTTAGTTGTCTCACCTGTCGAGCTGATCCTCTAGGAGTCGCCCCTCCTACGCGCCAATCCCTTACAATCTGAGTGGGAGCCACTCGATGTTGTCTAGTGAACTCTGGCTTGTAATCATTTTAAAATTTGAACAGGATTTGATCTAAATTAGTGAAACTACAACAATAATTAACTTTCTATCTACAGTGTGTAATCTCGTTACCTCCACTTTGTAACTAGGATTGAAGCGGAAGCTGGTGGCGACTCCTGGAGGATCAGCGTGAGTTCGAGACCCTGGACTGAACGAAGTGAGGGAAGCGGCTCGGGCCACGCCCTCAGGAAAGCGTCCACCAGCTGGAGTTGCAATCCCATTACGGACGTCCTGTAATTATCCTTAGCAAATACTTGTAACTTATATGACAATATATAGATTAAAAAAGGAAATGCAAGATTTTGTCGAATAGGAAAAGGGTAGCGTCAAACAGAATGTACTAGGGGGAATGGGAAATGTCAGTTAAAACAGCAGACCTTTGCGATGACTTCATCGACGAACTGCAAGTATGTACAGTGGAATTCAAATCTTACGGAAAGCACAAGAGATTCTCGGGGCCGATCTCAACAGTGAAAGTCTTTGAAGACAACGTACTAGTCAAGGAAGCGCTTCAAACGATTCAGGAAGGCCATGTATTGGTTGTAGACGGCGGGGGGTCAAAACGCTGCGCACTTATGGGGGACATGCTCGGTGAAATCGCACAGGATCGGAAACTTGCAGGCGTTATTATCTATGGCTGCGCGCGCGACACAGCGGATCTTGGCACACAGGAAATTGGTGTCATGGCGATCGGTAGCATGCCAGTTAAGAGTATCAAACGTGGCGAAGGGCAGAAAGACGAAGTTCTGCGCTTCGGAAACGTTGAATGGACACCAGATCACTATGTCTACGCAGACGAAGATGGGGTAGTCGTTGCGCCACGCCAACTAGTGTAATACACGTCGCTCGCATACTTGCGGGCGACTTTTTATGTCTGAAAATAGTTGGCTAATTCGAGTGTTAATCTTTTACTTCAGACAAAAAATATTCTATAATTGAATTAATCAAAGATAGTCAAAGTCAAATAAACGAGAGGCGGATGTATATGCGTATGGACGGAATGCAAGAAGATCAGCGCTCACCACTAGAGCAATTCGGTCGTAATCTTGTGGAAGAAGTGAAAAATGGAAAAATGGATCCGGTTATTGGCCGGGATGAAGAAATTCGAAATGTAATCCGAATATTATCAAGAAAGACAAAAAACAATCCAGTACTCATCGGGGAGCCGGGAGTCGGTAAAACTGCGATTGTGGAAGGATTGGCACAGCGTATTGTAAAAGGCGATGTGCCAGAAGGATTAAAAGACCGTCAGATTTTCGAACTTGATATGAGTGCGCTGATTGCGGGTGCGAAGTATCGTGGAGAGTTTGAAGAGCGTCTGAAAAGTGTTTTGAAACAAGTGAAAGATAGCGATGGCGAAATCATTATGTTCATTGATGAGATTCATACGATAGTTGGAGCTGGGAAAACAGAAGGTGCGATGGACGCTGGCAATATGTTGAAGCCGATGCTTGCACGCGGTGAATTGTATTGTATTGGTGCGACTACACTCGATGAATACCGAATGTATATCGAGAAAGATGCGGCACTTGAGAGACGATTCCAACAAGTAATGGTGCGTGAACCGTCTGTTGAAGATACGGTATCTATTTTGCGTGGATTAAAAGAACGTTTTGAATTACACCACGGTGTGCGTATTCATGACCGTGCGATCGTTGCCGCTGCCACATTGTCTGATCGCTATTTAACGGAGCGCTTCATGCCGGATAAAGCAATTGATTTAATTGATGAAGCGAGCGCGATGATTCGTACGGAAATTGATTCGATGCCATCCGAGCTGGATGCGGTGACTCGTAGAATCATGCAACTCGAGATTGAAGAGCAGGCATTGCGTAAAGAGAAAGATACGATGAGTCAGTCACGTCTACAGACATTACGCGAAGAGCTAGAGGATTTGAAAGATTCTTCAAAAGGTATGCGAGAGCAGTGGGATGAAGAAAAAGCGGCATTGAAAATTATTCAAAGTAAACGTGAAGAACTGGATCGCTACCGTAGAGAACTTGAAGATGCACAAGGCAGTTTTGATTTGAATAAAGCTGCTGAATTACAGTACGGTAAAATCCCAGCATTAGAGAAAGAATTGAAAGCATTGGAAAGTCCGTTAGAAGGAACGAAAGATATACGTCTGTTGCGCGAAGAAGTGACGGAAGAAGAGATTGCTTCAATCGTGGCTCGTTGGACAGGTATTCCGGTAACGAAACTAGTTGAAGGAGAGCGTGAGAAGTTATTGCGCTTGCATGAAACATTAAAAGAACGCGTCATTGGACAGGACAATGCAGTACAACTCGTCACAGAAGCTGTCTGGCGTGCACGTGCTGGGATTCAAGATCCAAATAAGCCTATTGGGTCGTTCCTATTCCTTGGACCGACTGGCGTAGGGAAGACAGAGCTTGCGAAAACATTGGCTGCGACGTTATTTGATTCGGAAGATCACTTCGTACGAATCGATATGTCTGAGTATATGGAGAAACACAGTGTGTCACGTCTAGTCGGTGCACCTCCAGGATACATCGGCTATGAAGAAGGCGGTCAGTTGACGGAAGCTGTAAGACGAAATCCATATGCCGTCGTATTATTGGATGAAATTGAAAAAGCGCATCCTGATGTAGCGAATATTTTACTGCAAATTTTAGATGATGGTCGTATTACTGATAGTCAAGGGCGTTTAGTAAACTTTACGAACACTGTCATCATCATGACATCGAATATTGGGTCAGCTTATTTACTCGAGAATGATTTAGATGATACAGAGCATGCCAAAGAAGATTTGATTATGGCAGCACTTCGTAGTCATTTCAAACCGGAGTTATTGAACCGAATGGATGATATTATTATCTTCCATTCATTGACCACTGATTCATTTAAAGCGATCACCAACAAGATGCTTGGTGATTTGGTTGAGCGTCTGGAAGAGCAAGATTTAGTGCTCGTCTATGATGATGAGGTACTCGACTGGATTGTTCGAGAAGGGGCAGATGCGGACTTTGGTGCGCGACCATTGAAACGATTCATTCAGCGACATGTGGAAACAAAAGTTGCGAAAGAGGTTATACGAGGCGGTCTTGTGGAAGGACAGCAAATCAAATTGTCCATGCAAGAAGGAGAGTTGGTTGTGGAAGTTGTCCGATGAGATCAAAATAAAAAGCGTAAGAACTGTTGAACAGTTCTTACGCTTTTTGGTCGTAAATCAAACGTCTGCTGGTGATTCGTCTGGAATGATTGTAGTGATAATCAATACAAGGATAGCCAAAACGATTGAGACGGTAACGCCCGCCATGAAGTCAAATGCATTGCCCCCAATGGAGCCAGCAACATAGTTTAACATAGCTACCAAGAGGAACGACCAAACAAATGTCATAATATAGTGCATGATTTTCACCTCGACTAGTCTATTTCATAGTACATCATACCATAGTAAGCTAAAACGTTGAAATGAAATTACACATTATATTTGACGGAAAAGTGTCCTCGTCTTGAAAAAGCATGTTTTTTCTTCTATAATTACTACCAGGTACTAATATTAGATGATAAGGAACGGGGTAGATGAGATGAGAGCTGGACTTTTAGGAATGGGGAAATATGTTCCACCAACTGTTTTAACAAACCATGATTTAGAAAAACGTTTAGATACATCAGACGAATGGATTCGCACGCGTACGGGAATAGAAGAGCGTCGAATCGCAGAAGATACTATTGATACATCGGACATGGCGTTTGAAGCAGCGAAAGACGCATTACAGTCAGCAGATATTCGTGCCGATCAAATCGGTCTCATTTTGGTAGCTACAGTTACGCCAGATAAGATTTTCCCGTCTGTCGCAACGATGATCCAAGAACGTCTAGGTGCTAAAAACGCAGCGGCGATGGATATTTCTGCAGCATGTGCAGGGTTCATCTATGGTATCGTAACAGCGAAGCAATTTGTTGAGTCAGGCACATATGATTATGTCCTCGTAGTAGGCGTGGAAAAGTTATCAAAAATCGTTGACTGGGAAGACCGTAATACCGCTGTTCTGTTCGGTGACGGTGCAGGAGCAACAGTCGTTGGTAAAGTCAGTGAAGGAAGAGGAATCCTGTCATTTGAATTGGGAGCAGACGGTTCGGGTGGAAAACATCTCCATCACGATAAATATCTAGAAATGAATGGCCGTGAAGTATTCAAGTTTGCGGTCCGCCAAATGGGAGAAACAGCAGTCAGCGTTGCGGAAAATGCTGGTTTGAAGACAGACGAAGTGGACTATCTTGTGCCGCACCAAGCGAATATCCGTATTATGGAAGCGTCGCGTGAGCGTTTAGGCTTGCCGGTTGAGAAGATGTCGAAAACGGTTCATAAGTACGGGAATACATCGGCCGCATCTATACCAATTTCATTGACGGACGATTTAGCTGAAGGTCGAGTGAAAGATGATGATGTGATTGTTCTGGTAGGATTCGGTGGCGGCTTGACATGGGGCGGCTTATGTATAAAATGGGGTAAGTAATTAGCCTGGAAAACAAAAGTTGATAATAGAAAGGAAGTTTGAAATTGGAAAAACGACGTGTAGTAGTAACGGGTATCGGTGGAATCTCGCCAGTCGGTAACTCGGCTGAAGAATCTTGGAAAGCAGTGTTAGAAGGAAAATCTGGAATTGACGTCATGACAAGACTTGATCAAGAAAAATTCCCAGTCAGTGTGATGGCAGAAGTTAAAGGTTTCAATATCGAGGAATACGTTTCCCGCAAAGATGCCCGTAAAATGGATCGGTTCACGCACTATGCAGTCGCGTCTTCGATGATGGCAATGAAAGATGCGAACCTGGAACTTGAAGGCGACTTAGCGCTACGTACAGGAGTTTGGATCGGTTCTGGAATCGGCGGAATGGAATCACACGAGACACAATTTAATACATTCCTTGAAAAAGGTTATCGACGTGTCAGTCCATTTTTCGTTCCTATGATGATTCCCGATATGGCTGCAGGACAAGTATCCATTTTCACAGGTGCTAAAGGAATCAACTCTTGTTCGGTAACAGCTTGTGCATCTGGTACAAACTCTATCGGGGATGCATTTGAAGTGATCCTGCGTGGAGATGCAGACGTTATGATTACAGGTGGAACTGAAGCGCCGATCACGTCACTTGCAGTAGCAGGCTTTATCGCAAGCACAGCATTATCTTTAAATGATGATCCTACAAAAGCTTCCCGTCCGTTCGATAAAAATCGTGATGGTTTCGTAATGGGTGAAGGTGCAGGAATTATGATTTTGGAAGAATATGAGCATGCGGTTGCGCGTGGCGCGAAGATCTATGCAGAAATCGTCGGGTACGGTTCCACTGGAGATGCGCACCATATTACAGCACCCGCACCAGGCGGAGAAGGTGGAGCGCGTGCGATGCAACAGGCATTAGCAAAAGCGGGCGTTGAACCTACGCAAGTGGATTATATTAATGCGCACGGCACGAGCACGCCGTATAATGATTTATTTGAGACGTTGGCAGCGAAGACTGTGTTTGGTGATCATGCGTATAAGTTGGCAATGAGTTCGACTAAATCGATGACGGGTCATTTGCTTGGTGCGGCTGGCGGTATTGAGGCGATCTTTACTGTGAAGGCGTTACAGGAAGGGATTTTACCTCCTACGATGAATTACGAGACGCCGGATCCAGAGTGTGATTTGGATTATGTAGTGAATGAGGCGCGTAAAGCAGATATTACGTATGCTATGAGTAATTCGCTAGGCTTTGGCGGGCATAATGCTTCGTTGGTGTTTAAGAAGATATAAAGGTGGACGGAAAGGGTCGTTTAGACTCCTTTCCGTTTTTTTAATGGAAGAAATTCAAGGTCAAAGGCCATGCTCAAGGTGGATAGCGCCGTAGACCGACGTTCCAGGCGGACGCTTTCCCATGGGCCCGCGGTGAGCCAACTAGGTCGCAAGCTCCCTATAGTTGTCTCACCTGATCGGGCTGATCCATCGGGAGTCGCCGCCTTCCACTTACGGTCAACTAGTGTGTTGTTCTATCAAGTGAACATCGGAGCGTTAAAAAACTTAAAGCCAAAGCTGAAACCAAATAAAACTAATTTATAATAAAAAAGACTGAAGACATGCTCCATGGAAGGTTTTTCGGGAGATGTTTTCAGTCTTTTTGGTTGTGGGCGACGGGACTCGTCTAATTACACCTGGTCTGAACATAGGATGAAAGAAAAGGGTAAAGGACGAGATGTCTGTGACGCGTTTTTTTGTGTTTGTTTGTAGTTATTGTGTGATTGTCGTGACGTTGGCTAATTTGTTGTTTTACTTGAATTATTCTGCTCTTGGTTATAATTATCGACAGATTTTGATTTTTATATTGCAGTCGACGGATTTTATGATGTTGGTAGCGGCAATTATTTTATTGCTGCTTACCGTGTACGTCCCAAGCCCATCGCGGCCTCCATCTTTTTGAGTGTGGCGGAAGCGATGGTGTTTGCTTTTTCTGCTCCTTGGTCGAGGATTGCATCGAGTTCAGGAGAGTTGATTAGTTCGTGATAACGTTCTTGGATTCCAGCTAAGTGTTGGTTGATAGCTTCAGCGACACCGGTCTTAAATGCCCCGTAGCCTTGGCCTTCGTATTTTGCTTCTAATTCTTCGATCGACAAACCACTTAGTGAAGATTCAATAATTAATAAATTGGAGACGCCTGGTTTATTTTCTACGTCAAATTTCACGATACCTTCAGAATCCGTTACAGCACTTTTGACTTTCTTTTCGATTTCTTTTGGTGTGTCTAAAATCGTAATCGTCGCTTTTTTATTTGGATCAGATTTACTCATTTTCTTCAGAGGATCTTGTAAAGATTTTATTCGAGCTCCATTTTTAGGAATACGAACGGCTGGAATGGTCAATACTTTTCCATATCGGCTATTGAAACGCTCTGCTAGATCTCTAGTTAGCTCTAAATGTTGCTTCTGATCTTCCCCGACAGGCACAATATCCGTATTATACAATAAAATGTCCGCAGCCATTAATGGAGGGTAGGTAAGAAGTGCGGCAGATACACCTTCTGCTCCATCTGATTTGTCTTTAAACTGTGTCATACGTTCGAGTTCACCAATGTACGATATGCATTGCATGATCCATCCAGCTTGTGCATGAGCTGGAACTTCTGATTGGATAAACAATGTGGATTTATTTGGATCAATGCCACTTGCGATATACGTTGCAGCTAATGAACGAATCGCTTGTTTAAGGTCATCTGGATTTTGTTGTACTGTGATTGCGTGCTGATCTACGATGCAAAAAATACAATCCTCGTCGTTTTGTAGTTCAACGAATTGACGGAATGCGCCAATGTAGTTCCCTAATGTGATGACACCTGTTGGTTGTACGCCCGAAAAAATAGTTTTCATAATAATGTTTCCTCCTTTTAATTGTCGACTGGAACGAAACAGTCTGTATCATACGTGAAAAACGGCATAAAAAAACATCAGTCATCCCCTGTAAATAGGGACGATTGATGAAAGGTAACCGTGGTACCACCCGAATTGCTACTAATAGCCACTCAATTCCCGTAACGTGGGAAGACGTGATGGAGTACTGTTTTCATCCATCAAGCTCAGGAGCCCATTCTTTTTGTGAGGTTTTACTTGTTTTCACCTTATACAAGCTCTCTACAAAAACTACCACAAAAATACTTATTCCTTCAATGCCATTCACTTATTGCTTAAGATTATATCGATACCTTGTAAAGAATGCAACTTTGATTGGATGAATAGAAAAAGATTTGCACAACATGAAACCTTTTAGTACACCTGTACGTACTATACAGAGAGGGAATAATTAGTAGAAGTATTTTCTAAATGAGAATGCATTTATTTACAAATGAAATGTTTAAAACATTTCGGCCCTGGGTATAAAAGAAGAAGATGTTCATTTATCGCAGAAAAATGCATGATTCTCTACAGGAATGTTGAAAAATAAGAAATTGTGTATTCCAGAAAAGTTTTTTCAAAAAACTATATTAATTGAGAATGATTATGTGTATAATGAACAGTATAGACATTAATTATAATAATTCTAAAGTGAATTACACGAATTGCAAATATACTAAAACTAATGAGCGTAAGCCGTGAGAAAGGACGTGTCAATAAATGGGTGTCACACTTTATACATCGCCTAGTTGTACATCTTGTAGAAAAGCAAAAGCATGGTTGGAGGAACATGAGATTCCTTATACAGAGCGTAATATCTTCTCTGAGCCATTAAATATTCAAGAAATCAAACAAATTCTTCGCATGACGGAAGATGGTACTGACGAAATTATTTCAACACGATCCAAAATATTTCAAAAGCTAAATGTTGACGTAGAAAGTCTTCCGCTTCAAAGACTATATGAATTGATACAAGAACATCCTGGTCTTTTAAGAAGACCAATCATTCTAGATGAAAAAAGACTCCAAGTAGGGTATAATGAAGATGAGATTCGTCGTTTCCTACCGAGAAAAGTTAGAGCCTATCAGCTGCTCGAAGCGCGGCGGATGGTAAACTAATCTTAATAACAAAAGCTGATAGGGATGACACGGGATACAATTGTGCCTATCAGCTTTTTTGAATTGATATTCCCTTGTATTCCTCTAGATGAGCCACTTCAATGCAAACATCGGTAAAATGAAATACAATTAACCCTTACGAAAACGTCGGAGCCGACATATAGTAGTAATAAGCATTGCAAGTGTGTATTAGTATATGACAGGGGAGGGCCTGTTCTACAGAAGGGAGAGATAAGGGATGGAAATAGAGCGCATTAATGAAAACACGGTAAAGTTTAATTTATCCTATGGAGATATTGAAGCCCGTGGTTTTAGTAAAGAAGACGTCTGGTATAACCGCGATAAAAGCGAAGAGCTTTTTTGGGATATGATGGATGAACTTGGTGATGATACAGAATTTGAAGTAGAAGGACCGCTTTGGATTCAAGTCAACGCTATGAATGAAGGCATTGAAGTGATTGTAACTCGCGCACATCTTCCGAAGAACGCAGAATCATCACAGTTTCCTTTTGGAATTGAAGATCCAGAAGAATTATTCGACCCAATTTTCGATGCGATTACTGAGTCTGAAGAGGAAAGTGAAGAAGAGTTACAAGTTACAGATAGATTATTTGTTTTCAATGAGTTTGACCAGATCATACCATTGGCCAGCAAAATGATTTCACTCGAAGACGAATTTGATTCGCAACTATATGCATTCGAGGATCGTTATTATCTCAACTTACGCTTCGACTATTCTCTCATTGAGAAGAAACGTGCGAAGGACATTGCCAGCATGGTAACAGAATACGGTGCAGTGTCTAAGATGTCTATTCATCGTATAGGTGAGTACGGCAAGGAAGTCATGGGATCTGACGTATTTGAACAAGTAAATAAATATTTCTCATAATACTCTAAAAGGCTACCAGTAACTTGGTAGCCTTTTTTGTTTTGCCAACCAACGCTAGCTTTTTCGTTTGGTAGTATATGGGGCTAGTTCAAGTACTTGTCGGATTACGTTTCTATTTAGCATGCCTAATAAGCGGCGTGCGGTTGTGGTTCTTGCACGTGCTTTTCTTTTTCCTGTTCAATTAGGGGTTGTGGTTTAGCTGGCAATCTAAGTGGCAAGTTCATTGTCCCCACTTCGGCGCTGGTGGATGGCTTTCGCGAGGAGCCACCACAGCAGGCGCCTTCGTTGCATCGGGTGTAGGGCAGTTCACATAGTTGTTTTTAATCGTCGAAGTGCTGTCGGATTACGTTTCTATTTAGCATGCCTAATAATCGTAGTTGGCTTGTGGTTCTTACAAGTGCTTTTCTTTTTCTTGTTCAATTAGGAGGTTGTGGTTTAGCTGGCGATCTAAGTGGCAAGTTCATTGTCCCCACTACGGCGCTGGTGGATGGCTCTCGCGATGAGCCACAGACAGGAAGTTCGCCTGTCTCTGTCTCCTCGCTACGCCTACCACAGCAGGCGCCTTCGTTGCGTCGAGTGTAGGGCAGTTCGTAGACTTCTTTCGCAAGC
>NZ_PDYR01000029.1:0-5408 GCF_002743165.1 Sporosarcina sp. P19
GCGGGGTAGGCCGTGGCCATGAGACAACTGGCAGCCCTACCGCCAGCTGGCTCATGGCTGGAGGCAATCCCCCACGTGCCTGTGCGGGTCCAGAAAGCAGACACTCGGTGACTCCAGTGCCCAACAACCAGTCGAGCAACGATTCCAACCAAAAGTGACAAAGACCCGCAGCCTCATAGTCGTTCCACCCTAGTTTACTCAAACGTAGGCTTGTAGAACGAACGGTTATCCAGCGGGAATACGCGCTCGGAGAACTCGCCTGGCGTAGTCTTCGACATCACGCGGTTCAGCATATTCATCTTCGCATCAATATTATCAATATAATGAAGAATCTCCGCTTCTTTCAACATTGGACGCTTCGGACTGCCCCACTCCTCTTTACCATGGTGAGACAACACCATATGCTGAAGCAACATCACTTCCTCACCGTCAATCTCCAACTCTTCTGCCGCCTTGGAAATTTCATTGACCATAATCGTAATATGACCTAGCAAGTTCCCTTCAATCGTATACTGCGTACCGACTGGACCTGACAATTCGATAACCTTTCCGATATCATGCAAAATAATTCCTGCATACAACAAGTCTTTATTCAACGTCGGATACAACTCCGCGATCGCCTTACCTAGCTTCAACATCGAAACTACGTGATCAAGTAAGCCAGATACGTAGTCATGATGGTTCCTCGTAGCTGCTGGATACAACACGAAGTCCTGCTGATGCTTCTTCAGTAAATGACGAGTGACACGCTGAATTTGCGGATTTTTCATTTCAAAGAAAAACTGCATCAATTCATCTAGTAATACTTCCTTGCTTTTTTCAGAAGACGGCACTAAATCTGCAATTGTCACACCCTCATCTTCTTTTACAGGACGGATGGCTTTAAGTCGAAGTTGATTTTTCCCACGGTATTCATGGATTTCTCCACCTACTTTTACGATGGTTGCCCCCTTATATATCTGGGCTTGTTCTTCACCCGCATCCCAAAGTTTCGCTTCAAGATCTCCACTTTTATCTTGCAGAATCAATGTCATGAATGGACTCCCCTGCTGTGTGATGCCTTTTGTTGCCTGCTTAATCAATAAATACATGTCGATCGTTTCGCCGACTTGATAGTCAAGTAGTTTTTTCATCAGTGGATCTCCCCTTTTACTTTTGGTCCAATCTCAATTGTATGCGGTTCACTTAGCCATTTCGATTTCATTTCTTGATGGCAAGTAAAATACAGAAATTGATGAGATGGCTGTAACTCAGTAAGTATGTCTATCATACGCGAAAGTCGCTCATTATCAAAGTGAACAAATGGGTCATCCATTATAATGGGAAACGGTGCGCGCTCTAATAATTCATACGCTAACGCTAGTCTCAATGAAAGATAGGCTTGTTCTTTTGTAGCTTGACTGAGCTCATTCATCATGAACGATTGTCCTTCAGCAGTGATTGCCTCAAAATAACCTTCCACTGTTAAACCGAGCGTCGCGTATCGATTCCTCGTTAAACGGCTGAACCAATTATTGGCCTGTATGAGAACCGCCGGTAATTGATGTTCTTTCCACTCACTCATCGTCTGCCGAATCGACTCACGGACAGCTTTGCGGATTACCCATTGTTGCGTCAGTTCTTCCAGCTCTGCTTTTCGTACTTCGAACAATTGCTGAAGCTCACTATACGTTTGACTGGCACCCATTTGCGAGATTTCATGACCTACCTTGACTTGCTCATCAACAAGTACCTCCACTTCTTGACGAATCATTTGTAGGCGGTTCGTCGTTTCGCTGCGCTGCCGTTCAAGTTCTGGTATGGTCCATTCTTTTACTAATGGTTCCTTACTATATAAGGACAGCTGGGCTTCTACTTCTTTCAGCTGTCGTTTCAGCAATTGTGCCTCTTGATCTTGCTGATAGGCTGTGTAAAATGGCTCTTTTTCCGATACGCCAACCTTATCGAACAAATTTTGAATTTCTGTTGCTGTCTTTTCCAACAACTCATGCGTTTCTTGTAATTGCTCTTGGATTTCAAGTACTGTTTGTTGTTTGCTCAGATGCTTTTCTTGCAAGCTATCCTGACGAAGTAGTTCCTGGCGAATCCGTTCGAATAAACTTTCTTCCGCAACAGGTCCAAGCATATTTTCCACTTCTTGGGTCAGCGATTGCAATTGTTGCGTCGTCGTTTGCAAACGTTGCTGCCATGTTCTCTGATCTATTTCCGCATCCTGGAACTCACGCAGTAAACGGAAGCTTTCCTCAATATTGAATGTCAGATCGAATGGTTCATCTCGCATCAGTTCTTGCAACTTCTTCACCGCTTGTTGTTTCTGGTAATGAAGTTGTTCCATTTCTTCCGCATAATTCTGTAGTTTACGATCCAGTCTTTCAATCTCCGTTGACACTTGCCGTTGATCGCGCTGTTGCCGATCATCACGCTCAGCCAATCTTTCGAGTTCTGCTGCTAACGCTTCATTATTTCGAATGAACGATTGCTGATCTGCTACAGAATCTGGTCGTTGTTTCCATAACCAAGCACCGATCCCCACAACTATTAGGCCGAGACCTGCGAACAACCATTGCTGCTGCAAAATACTATATACCCCGATCGCTAGTCCAATGAGCAAAATCACTATCGGAACCAGTTGATTCGATGCCTGCTTATCTCCCGCAGATACAATGAATTTTGCCTCCGCAAGTTGACGTTGCAATTGGGGCCATTTTGCTAGTTTCGCTCGCTCCGATTCAGTCAATTGCAAACGGTCATTACGTTCTTTTCGTTGCTCCGCTTCTTGGCGCTCATTTTCCGCTTCTGCCAACAGACGTTGTAATGCTTTTTGTTGCTGATCCAGTTCTTTCTGTTCTTCAAGGATCGGTTCAAGTTGGCGTTCGCGTTGTATGGAGACGTCTATCTGCCCTATCGACAACTGCTGATCCTCAGTTAATCCTAAGCGGTTGCTGAACTGTTGCCGTTTCTTCTCAAGCAAACGAATTTCCTGTTCAGCAGATAGTCGATCTGTACGCAACCGATGCCATTCCGCTTCTTGTGCCACCCAGCGCTCTAACTGCCGCCGCTCATTGTCAGGTCGCAAATCAATTAATTTCGATTGCCACTTTGCCTGTTCTTTCTCTAGGCGTGTTTTCTTTAATTGCAATTCTGATTGTTTACTGGCTAATTCTTCATAACGCCGGATTCCTGCTGCCGGGAATTCATCCGACGTATGAGAAAGTTGTTCAAGTAATTGATTGCGCTGTTGCTGCAGCGGAACGATTTGCATGGCGATTCGTTGTTCTTCAGACTGTTTATAAAGGCGTTGTTCTTCCAACCGTAATGCTGCTACTTGCTCGTCGAGTTCTAGCTTGCGAATAGTCAGAGGTTCATACGTCGATAGCTTCTGCTGCTCTTTTTGCATCGCTTGTTCAAGCTCACGTATTTCAGCCATTTTTTTATTCATCGGTGGTATTTTTCCAGATTTTTTGAAGAGGCCACCCATTTCTTTCTCCATCTTCTTTTCCACTTTCCAAAGTGTATCAAGACCAGTCGTGCCGGAAGCAAGTAATGTACGGCTTAAATCATTTTCATCCATTTTCTCAAGATCTTGCAACTGGAATAAGGAGAAAGAGAAAATTGATTCAAAAGCTTGTCGGTCATAACCTCTTAATAACCTCTTCAGTTCCTCTTCCTCCGCCATACGCCCATCTTCAAAACGGATTAAAACGTCACCTGAAGATTTTCCACGCACCCGTTCAATCATCCAATTACCGTACGCCTGATCTTCTATATAGAGACAGCCGCCATATTTACCACCTGTTTTCGGCTCATAACGCAACTCCTGTTGATTCTTTTGAGGAAATCCAAATAAAATATGAAGGATGGCTTGCTGAATCGTCGTCTTCCCCGCTTCATTCGGTCCATACAAAAGATTCATACCAGGTCGCAAATCAATTTCCAAATTCTCATGCTGACCGAATCCATAAAGAAGTATTTTACGGATTTTCATTTTAGCCCTCCTTCAACATTTCATTCTCCAGCAATGCGGTTGCCTGCTGTTTCAATCGCTCAAAATCAGCTGGCGTCAGTGCTTCTAAATAGCGACCGGCTTTATGGTTGTATACTTCTTTCGCCAAGTCATTCCAGTCATCCGCTTCCCAAGAGGAAATGGTTTTTTCCACCGGTCCCAGTAATGAATTCGGAACTACTGAATAACTAATTTTTGGCCATTCAATTGCTGTAATCCACACGAAAGGTTCCATAGCTTCATACTGTTCGCGCAAGATGTCGAGCCATTCTGCGTCCGCTCTAACCAAGTCTGTTGTAAGGCCTTCCGTATGTTCCATCACTAACTCCACGACGACACTACCAGTTTCAGCTGTCAGTTGATCAATCGCTTCCTGACAAGCAGAAATCCAGTCATCTGCGTATTCGATTCCTTTGCACGAAACAGTCAATGTAGTGAATACAACATCGGATGCGGCTACAAATTTCATGGAATCATTAATAGGCGTCAACGAGACATCATAAAAACCTTTAAGACCTTGCTCATTGCGATGCCGGCCTTGAATATTGCCAGGGTAAACAATCGGCGGTTCTTGTGATAATACTTGGCGCTTATGAATATGTCCAAGCGCCCAGTATCTGTAGTGCTTATCCTGTAATTCACCGATTGTAAACGGTGCATACACAGCATGCTCAACGTCTCCTGCCACACTTCCATGCAATAGACCGATATGTATTCCCTCACTAGCTTTAGGATATTGCCTAATCATCGATTCCTTAACATGGCGCTGTGGGTAGCTGAAGCCGTGTAAATAGATTATTTCGTCACGAATCATCAATTGCTTTTGCTCTACTAGTTCAGAAAAAACATGTACATTTTCAGGCAATGAAACTCTAGTCCATCTGCCTGCTAGGTGGTCGTGATTTCCATATGACAGATAGACCGGGATATTCACTCTTTGAAGTTGTTGCATACCTTGTTGGAAACGAATTTGCGCACGTAAGCTACGATTTTCACCGTCATAAAGGTCACCAACAATGACAATGAAGTCCGGTCGTTCTTTAACTGCGTAGGCTATGAATCGGTCGAACGCGGCAAATGTAGACTGCTGCAGTCTGGCTAACTCGTCCGGTCCTGCTGAGGCCATACCTTTAAAGGGGCTATCCAAATGCAAGTCGGCTGTATGTAAAAAACGTATGGGTTCCATAGGTTGCACCTCTTCCACGAATACTCGTTCCTATTTTACCATATTCAATCAATTGAGGGAAAGGTGGATACGCAAAACAGAAGTGACGAGAATGCACCGTTGATTGACGTTCCAGGCTGACGCGATCCACGTTCATCCACTATAAAAGTAGGTTGGAAGCGGAAGCTGGCGGCGACTCCCGATGGATCAGCCCGATCAGGTGAGACAACTAAAGGAACG
>NZ_PDYR01000004.1:0-218742 GCF_002743165.1 Sporosarcina sp. P19
TTTGTTTATGTCATCGTTAGATGCATAAACTGTATTTCGTTAACGTTTTGCTGTTCAGTTTTCAAGGTTCATTTCGTTGGTCTCTCGTAAGAGGCAACTTTCTTATATTAACATCTCATCGTTTTGTTGTCAACGCTTTTACTTAAAAAGTTTTTCTTGTTAAGTTTGATGTTTTCGCAACTGCTTGATGCGACGCTTATAAATATACCACCCTATTTATGAGAATGCAAGCACTTTTATAAATTATTTTAATTAATCCTTGAAAACACCATACCTACAATGAAATACGGATATGCTTCCACTATAAATTCCAATGTAGAAATGCACACCCGCATAAAATAGCTTACTTTCCTCATTGTTTACAAAGTTATTCTATTAAAAGATCTTAACTATAGAAATTCTTCTATTAGACGATAGATCAGTATGCGTGCCCGTATCTAGAACTTTCACGATTGGACGCAACGGGAAGTCACGGTGCAAGTAAATGACTTCTGCTATCTCGTCAGTCGTAAGTTTTACTTTTGTTCCAATCGACAGCTTATTGATCAGTTCGTGAAGTACTTCAATTACCTTCATATCAAACTTGCCGAATTCCTCTTCCCTCATTAACTCGATTACTTTAAAAGAACTTTCCTTCTGTCTGTACGGTCTTTCGGATGCCATAGCGTGGTACACGTCCGCCACTGAGAGTATTTGAGAGATTTCTGTAATCTCCTGCCCTTTCAGTCCTCTTGGATAACCGCTACCATCAAAGCGCTCATGATGCTGCAAAATCGCTACTTTCATTTCCTGACGTACTAATGAAGAATCGTTGACCATTTGGAAACTGTGAATGACATGCTTTTTCACTTCACTTAGCTCTTCACTCGTTAAAAATGCTACTTTATCGATAATCTTTTCATCAATTTTTGCCATACCACTGTCTGCCAATACGCCAGCAATTCCAATTTGAAGTACTTGCCCTCTTGGATACCCCATTGCTTCACTTATTAAGGCTGCCAGAATGCCGACACTAATAGAATGGTGTGCGCGATAGTTTTGTAATGTAGAAAACTCATTTAGTCTTCTGACGTAGTCCTTATTCTCCAAAAATGCTTGAATTACAGGTAAAACAATTGTACGCACGGCTGCAACGTCCAATTTCTTGCCTGATCTATAACTAATGAATTCTTTTCTGTATGACTCTACTGCTTCATCGTATAGCGTTTCCAAAGACCTTGATTTTGGAGGAGCATTTTGAGTCATCTGCTTCTCTACTTCTGGAGTTAATTTTACCTCCGTTATTTTCTCCGTCGGTCCTTGTTCTATTTTACTAAGTGCCTTTGACTCGACCAGCACGCGGGTAATACCAAATGAATGAAGTACTTCAAAATGCTCTAGCATTAACTTGGTGTCTTTAACCATAATGGGATTTCGTGTATTGGCATACAAATCCTCTTTAAGAAAACTACCTGGTATTAATTCATTTACCTCTTTATAAATATCCAACGCTATCACCTAATTTCCTCTTTGCTCTACCTATTAATATACAATATTCTCAATTATATGGATAGATACCTGAGTATTTTTTCCTAATAAAAGCAAAAAAGTTATTGAAGTGACGTATTACGCCCCTTCAATAACTTTTCTTTATTCTTCTGAATCTGTTTCAGCTTCTATGTCTGTATCTGGTTGTACTTGTTTAGACACTTCCAGTTGGCCTTCTATATCTTCTTCCAACTCTTCTTCAAGGTCATCATCTTTTTCTACCTTTGCGACCGTTGCTACACGTTCGTCATCAGCTAATCGAATGAGTCGTACACCTTGTGTTGATCGGCCAAATATAGAAATATCACCAATTGACATACGGATTAAGATCCCGTGAATCGTAATTAACATTAAATCTTCTTCGCCGTTAACCGACTTCATCGCGACAATACTACCGTTTCGATCCGTCATATGCATTGTTTTTAATCCATAACCGCCACGTGATTGAGCTCGGTATTCACTTTCATGTGTGCGTTTGCCATATCCCTTTTCAGTAACTACTAGAATATCGTCACCTTCATCTACGATATCCATGCCAATTACTTCATCCTCTTGACGCAATCTAATACCACGTACACCCGCAGCAGTTCTACCGAGCGGACGGATGCTTTCCTCGTCAAAGCGGATCATCATACCTTGCTTGGTACAGATTGCAATATCTGACTTTCCATCAGTTGATCTAACAGAGATCAGTTCATCGTCTTCACGCAATCCTAATGCAATTAAGCCGTTCGCACGAATATTGGCATAGTCCATAATCGACGTTCGTTTAATAACACCTTGTTTTGTCGAGAAGAATAAATAGTGATCTTCAGTAAACTCATCGATTGGGATCATTGCTGTAACCTTTTCGCCTTTTTGGAAGTCAAGTAGGTTAATTATCGGCAATCCTTTGGCAGTTCTGCTGTATTCAGGAACTTCATAGCCCTTTTTACGGAATACACGGCCTCTGCTCGTAAACAGTAAAATCGTGTCATGCGTTGAAGTATTTAGTAAGTGCTCTACAAAGTCATCTTCATTTGTGCCCATACCTTGAATTCCACGACCGCCACGTTTTTGACTGCGATACGTATTAGCTGGCAGTCGCTTAATATACCCTTGGTGAGTTAATGTCACAATGGAGTTTTCCACTGGAATTAAATCTTCATCTTCAAGCATTTCAGAACCACCAAGCATAATCTCTGTTCGACGTTCGTCAGCAAAACGTTCTTTAATTTCGCTTAATTCTTCACGGATAATTTCAATTAATTTCAGTTCATCCGCTAAAATTGCACGTAATTCAGCAATAAGTGTCAGCAACTCCTGGTACTCCGACTCGATTTTGTCTCGTTCTAATCCAGTTAAACGTTGCAGACGCATGTCGAGAATAGCTTGAGACTGGCGATCAGATAACTCGAATGTCTCCATCAAGTTTGCTTTCGCTTCAGCCGTTGTCTTGGATGCACGGATTAGTGCAATGATCTGATCAATATGATCAAGCGCTATACGTAATCCTTCCAAAATATGTGCACGATCTTCTGCTTTATTCAAATCAAATTGAGTACGTCGGCGAATGACTACCTTTTGGTGTTCTAAGTAATGGTATAGAATTTCTTTCAACGACAATACTTTTGGTTGCTTGTCTACCAGTGCCAGCATATTGATTCCAAAACTAGTCTGCAAGGCAGTTTGTTTATATAGATTGTTCAATAATACATTGGCATTCGCATCTCTTCTTACTTCAATGACAATACGCATACCTGTACGGTCTGATTCGTCTGCTAAGTGTGTAATGCCGTCAATCTTCTTATCACGCACGAGCTCTGCAATTTTCTCGATTAACTTCGCCTTATTTACTTGGAATGGAATTTCATTAACGATAATCGTTTCACGGCCATTTGCAGCTGTCTCAATTTCCGCTTTTCCACGAATGATCAATGAACCCCGACCCGTTTCATAAGCACGACGAATTCCACTACGCCCAAGTATCATACCGCCAGTTGGGAAATCAGGACCTGGAATGATTTCCATTAGTTCTTCGGTTGTAATTGCGCTATTCTCTGCCAAAGCAAGTACAGCGTCTATCGTTTCACCGAGGTGATGGGGTGGGATGTTTGTTGCCATACCTACGGCAATTCCCGATGTACCGTTTACCAACAAGTTGGGATAACGACCTGGCAAGACGGCAGGCTCTTTTTCCTGCTCGTCATAATTTGCTTGGAAGTCGATTGTATTTTTATTGATATCACGCAATAACTCCATTGCAATACGAGACATACGAGACTCCGTATACCGCATTGCAGCCGCTCCATCACCATCAACAGAGCCGAAGTTACCGTGTCCATCTACTAGCATATAGCGATAACTGAAATCTTGAGCCATCCGTACCATCGTGTCATATACCGCACTATCGCCGTGCGGGTGGTACTTACCAATAACGTCCCCTACAATACGGGCTGACTTTTTATGCGGTTTCTCCGCAGTGATGCCCAAGTCATGCATAGCATACAAAATGCGGCGATGTACGGGCTTCAAACCATCTCGAACATCCGGAAGCGCACGAGAAACGATAACGCTCATCGCATAGTTCAGAAATGAAGTCTTCATTTCCGTATTAATATTTATTTCCTGCACTCCGCCTTTTGGCAAATCTGCCATGTTGTCAAGCTCCTTTCACCACTTACATCTATGAGTTCGGTCATTGCTAAATAATCTGTCACGATTAATCAAGTATCGATATTTTGTACGTAAACTGCATTATCTTCAATGAACTTTCTGCGTGGTTCTACTTCATCACCCATTAGTTCTTCAAACGTTTCATTAGCTTCTATTGCATCATCCATACGGACTTGTAGGAATGTGCGTTTATCAGGATCCATTGTGGTTTCCCATAGTTGCTCAGGATTCATCTCACCCAAACCTTTGTATCGTGTAATATCCGGCTTTGGTGAGGCAGGCATACTGCTCAGGATTTCTTGCAACGTTTCTTCGTCATAACAATATTCTTCTCTTTTTCCTGAACGTACACGATAAAGTGGTGGCTGTGCAATATATACATAGCCTGCTTCAATTAGCGGACGCATGAAACGGAAGAAGAAGGTTAATAATAATGTACGGATATGGGCACCATCAACGTCAGCATCTGTCATGATGACTAGCTTATGATAACGAGCCTTATCCAAGTTAAATTCAGGTCCGATTCCTGTACCGAGAGCCGTAATAATCATACGAATCTCTGCGTTCCCGAGAATACGGTCCAAACGTGCTTTTTCTACATTGAGGATTTTTCCTCGGAGCGGCAAGATCGCTTGGAAGTGACGATCGCGACCATTCTTCGCAGAACCTCCAGCAGAGTCACCCTCAACGATATACAATTCACTGATAGCTGGATCTCTTGAGGAACAATCTGATAGTTTTCCCGGTAAACTCGAAATTTCTAACGCCGATTTGCGACGTGTCAATTCACGAGCGTTTTTCGCAGCCATACGTGCTCTTGCAGCCATCGTGCTCTTACCTACTACCTGACGCGCTACTACTGGATTTTCAATTAAGAAACGTTGCAGTGCTTCGGAAAACAAAGAGTTCGTAATCGTGCTAACTTCTGAGTTACCCAATTTCGTTTTGGTTTGACCTTCAAATTGAGGATCAGGGTGCTTGATGGAGACGATAGCCGTCAGGCCTTCACGCACATCATCTCCGGTCAGATTGTCTTCTGACTCTTTCAACAAACCGTTTTTACGTGCATAGTCGTTAATCACGCGAGTTAATGCAGTTTTGAAACCTTGCTCGTGTGTTCCGCCTTCATACGTATGAATATTATTAGCGAATGACAATAAATTTTCACCGTAGCCGCTGTTGTATTGCATAGCGACTTCAACAGTAATGCCATCACGTTCGCCTTCAATGTAAATTGGATCTTCAAAGATCGGCTCTTTATTTGCATTCAAATGCTGAACGTATGATTTAATTCCGCCCTCATAGTGAAACATTTCGGATACGGGTTCCTCACCACGTTCATCGGTAATACTAATACGCAAACCACGGTTTAAGTAAGCAAGTTCACGCAAACGTGTGGCTAATATGCCATACTCGTATACCGTTGTTTCGGTAAAGATTTCAGAGTCCGCCTTAAAACGGATTGTAGTACCTGTTTCATCCGACTCACCAATGACTTCAAGCTCTTTTGAGACAGGGCCTCTAGAAAACTCAATTGCATATAACTTTTTATCCAGTTTAACATAGACTTCCGTCTTCTCTGACAAAGCATTGACGACTGAAGATCCTACGCCGTGCAAACCACCGGATACTTTATATCCACCGCCACCAAACTTACCACCTGCGTGAAGTACGGTCATAATGACTTCAACGGCTGGTCTACCTGTTGACTCCTGAATGCCGACTGGAATTCCACGGCCATTATCGGCTACTTTAATCCAGTTATCTTTCTCTATCGTTACTTCAATATGGTCACAATAACCTGCGAGAGCTTCATCGATACTATTGTCTACTATTTCCCACACAAGATGATGGAGCCCTTTTGCACTTGTTGTCCCAATGTACATACCAGGACGTTTACGGACAGCTTCAAGACCTTCCAACACTTGTATCTGACTTGCATCATAAGAAGTCTGCATATCCTTTTCTTCCATTGCCAAGGTGTTCACCTTTCCTTTCCAATACTATCAAACCGCAACAATCTAATCTCTAGGTAAAACAGATCCATCATGCACTTCAAAAATAGCTGCTTCCTGGATCGTGTTATGATCAATTCCTGCGATATTGGTTGTCGTCACAAATGTTTGAACTTGTCCTTGCATCGTACTCAACAAGTGTGACTGTCGGTAATCATCCAATTCGGATAACACATCATCCAGCAATAAAATTGGAGTTTCGCCCACTTCTTGCTTTACTAGCTCAATTTCCGCCAGTTTCAAAGAAAGTGCAGTCGTCCGTTGCTGTCCTTGTGAACCGTACGTTTGAATATCGTACCCATTGACAAAAAACTGCAAATCATCACGATGTGGACCTACCAGTGTAAGCCCTCGTTCTAATTCGCGTCTTCGCACACTCTTTAACTGATCAGCAAAAATCGTCTCCATCTCTTCAGCAGTCTGCCCAGAATGTAGGTCTTTTAAAGTCCCATATGAAACTTCCAGTGTTTCAAGACCACGTGAAATTCCTTGATGAATCGGATTTGCCCATTTTTGTAGTAATTCCATAAAGTAAAAACGCTTTAGAATAATTTGAACTGCCACTTGAATATACTGTTCTGTGTAAATATCGAACATTACATCCTGGAGATCCAATTTACCGCGATTTGCTTTTAACAATGCGTTGCGTTGCTTTAATATTTTTTGGAAATTGACCAAGTCATGCAAATAGACTCTCGAGATTTGTCCAATTTCCATATCTAAAAAACGCCTGCGCAGCTGTGGACTGCCCTTTACGATATTTAAATCTTCAGGCGCAAACATGACTACATTCATTTGGCCGACATACATACTCAAACGATTTTGTTCCAAATGATTGACTTTGGCTTTTTTCCCCTTTTTAGAAATCGTCAGCTCTATCGGCATATATCCAAATTTACGTTGGACGTCCCCTTCTATTTTACCACACTCTTGTTCCCAGCGTATCAGTTCTCGATCATTTGATGTGCGGTGGGATTTTGCCATTGCTAATACGTAAATAGCCTCCATGACATTGGTTTTCCCTTGTGCATTTTCACCGATCAATACATTCATCGTAGGAGAGAAATTTAATTCCAGAGCCTCATAATTTCGATAGTTCGTTAATTTAAGACGATCAATATGCATCCGACTGTCCAGATTCATCCGCTGACAGTTTGAATTTTCCTGCGCCCGGGATATTTACTACATCTCCGTCATATAATTTCTTACCACGTCGTTGTTCTGGTTCGCCGTTCACGTAGACAATGTTTTCACCTAAAAACCATTTAGCCATTCCACCTGAGCTAATAACATTCGTCATTTTCAATAATTGACCTAGCGTAATATATTCTGAATTAAACTGTACGGTTTCCATTTTTACTCAATCCCTCATAATGTATTCTGTCTCTCTAGTTTACCTAACTTTTCTCAATAAGTAAAAAGGTAGCCAACATGTTGACTACCCGATTACAAGATATTTTCTTTAGTTACAAATTAAAACGTTCTAACTGGCAAAATTAATTGTAGAATTGCTTCGCTGTCAATTGACTTCAAGATGAATGGGCGCATGCTGCCGGTGAAATGGATCTTTAAATCTTGGCCATCAATTGCTTTTAAGGCATCCATCATATATTTTGCACTGAATGAAATTTTCAAAGGTTCCCCTTCAATATCCACAGCTTCTACCAACTCTTCTACATTTCCGACATCCGGTGAGTTAGAAGAGATTTGCACATGTGGACTACCATCTGTTGAGAAGTGCACGATATTATTCCGATCTTCACGAGCTAACAAAGACGCGCGATCAATTGCTTGTAATAAATTGCGTCCATTAATCGTAATAGACGTTTTGTATTCAATTGGGATCAGACGAGATGTGTCAGGGTAATTACCTTCCAGTAGTCTTGAATAGAACAAAACGTTGTGAAGCTTAAATAATACTTGCTGATTCGCAATAAAAATTTCTACAGCTGTAGAGTCGTCAGGTAATATTTTACTTAGTTCCTGAAGACTTTTACCTGGTATTACCGCATTGAATGGTGAGTTTGCTTGAATCTCAGGAGTCACAATTCGTCTAGCTAATCGGTGACTATCCGTTGCAATACAATACAGCTCATGCTCTTTCATAATCCATTGAACACCAGTAAGGACTGGGCGTGTCTCTTGTTGGGATACTGCAAATACAGTCTCTCTAATAAGTGATTTCATTAAGTCCGCAGGCATTTCAAAACGCTCTGCATCTTTTACATCCGGCAAAATGGGATATTCATCAGCACTTTGGGCAATGATATGAAATTCAGACTGTCCAGAACGAATATGCGTTTTCATTCCATCACGTAACTCAATCATGACTTCATTTGTTGGGAGCTTGCGAATAATCTCGTTGAAGACTTTTGCTTGTAACACCAATGTACCTGGTTGGATCGTTTGAATAATTTGAGTACCATCTTCTTCTACTGGAATGAAAGTGGATATCGTAATATCTGAATCACTTCCAGTCATAGTTAATCCCTTTTCAGTAATCTCTAATTTGATACCTGTCAAAATAGGCGTCGTTACTTTTGAACTGATCGCTTTCACAACATCGCTCAATCCATCCAATAATCTGTCTCTCATAATTTCAAACTGCATATAGATACCTCGCTTATATAATAATAATTAAGTAATTAAATATAGTAGTAATAGTAGTAGGGCCTGTGGATATGTGGAAAAGCCTTTTGAATGTATGAGAATCATAGTTTCCCACATGTGCATAATACGTGGACGACCCTGCACTACTTGTCCACAGTTATCCACAATACATTATGCTCTTCCTAATACCTTTTTAATATCTTGAATATCTTGTAGCAATGCTTTGTCTTCATCGAGCTGTTTGGAAATCTTCTCATGCGCGTGAATGACAGTTGAATGATCTCGGCCACCAAACTCCGAACCAATCTTCGGCAGTGAGGAATCTGTCAGCTCTCTTGATAGATACATCGCAACTTGACGTGGAAATGCAATAGCCCGCGTCCGTTTTTTTGCTACAAAGTCTTCTAGTCTGATATTAAAGTGCTCACCGACTGCCTTTTGGATGTCCAGAATGGATATAATACGCGGACGGGAATTTGGAATAATATCCTTTAATGCTTCAGCTGCCAGGTCAGTGGTGACATCAGCATTTACCAACGAGGAGTATGCAACGACGCGGATTAACGCGCCTTCAAGCTCTCTAATATTGGTATCAATCTGATTAGCAATATACAACATAACATCATTTGAAATGTCGACTAGACCGTCTGCTTTTGCCTTTTTTCGTAAAATCGCAATTCTCGTTTCCAAGTCAGGTGGAGCTATGTCTGTGATCAATCCCCATTCAAAGCGGGAACGTAAACGGTCTTCCAGTGTAGGAATCTCTTTTGGAGGACGATCACTGGAAATAATAATTTGCTTTGATTCTTCATGCAACGTATTAAATGTATGGAAGAACTCTTCTTGTGTTTGTTCTTTTCCAGCTAGGAATTGAATATCATCAATTAAAAGAATATCTACATTGCGGTAACGATCTCTAAAATCGCCCGCTTTATTGTCCCGTATGGAGTTAATGAACTCATTCGTGAATTTTTCAGATGATAAATAGACTACCTTTAATGCAGGGTTTTGCTCCAGTACATAATGGCCGATTGCATGCATCAAGTGTGTTTTTCCTAATCCAACACCACCATATATAAAAAGTGGATTGTAGGCTTTTGCAGGTGCTTCAGCAACTGCAAGGGAAGCAGCATGGGCAAAGCGATTTCCTGATCCAATGACGAATGTATCAAAGGTGTACTTTGGATTTAGCATACCGGCTGAGTTGATCATAGGTGCTTTCTCTACTGGTTTCGGCTGTGTCTTTGGTAATTTAATATCGTTCTCCGCCAGATCTTGCGGAACGATAAATTCAACGATTCGATCTTCACCTGTCAATTCGGATAAGATCCCCGTGATCAAATGGACGTAATGTGTCTCGAGCCAATCTTTGGCGAATGAATTTGGAACAGAAATAGTAGCATGTTCGGCTTCATACGTCAGTAACTTTGTCGATTTTAACCACGTTTCAAAACTGGGTTTCGAAACCCTAGCTTCAATATTCTTTAATACTTGCTCCCATAAACTCGATAGATTTTCCAATCGTGTGCCTCCTTTACAATAAAATATTAAAAAGCCCGGAATACGCTTATGCACAGTATCCAAGGCTGTGGATAAAAATTATCGAAACATGTTGAAAAAACTATCCACACTGTATTCACATATGTGGATAAGATTTTAGCTGTAAATTATATACACAACAAAAGCTTTTTAATTGTAACAGGGAAACTGAATATTGACAAGGAGTCTAATGATTTATGCACAATCCCATTAACTGTGCATAAAGTAGTTATCCACAGGACTGAATATGTGAAAAACTTGTCGACAAATGCCGGATTAAAAAATCCACAAATATAGGCATCAACATTTCATCCAGAGCATAACTTTCTCCCGCTGTGGATAAGTATTGTGTGGAAATAGAAATGTTGTGAGTAGATCTCCCGAGTAGGAATAGAAAAGCATTGACTTTCTTTTACTGAATCGCTATACTATTCAAGACTGTCATAGTAGGAAAAGAGACAATCAAAGCAGGAGGTGTCTTACGAAATGAAACGTACATTCCAACCAAATAAACGTAAACGCGCTAAAGTCCACGGCTTCCGCCAAAGAATGAGTTCGAAAAACGGCCGTAGAATTTTAGCAGCTCGTCGTCGTAAAGGAAGAAAAGTTCTTTCAGCATAAGGCCACTGACATCAGTGGTCTTTTTTTTAGCTATTAGAGCGATTTCAATTAACTAGTAGGTCCCCTCTATATAGTGGAGTAGCAGATTAAGACGGTAGAAAATAAAAGCAGGTGCTATTATGAAGAAAAGCCAGCGAATTAAAAAGAATAAAGAATTTCAAACAGTATTTAAAAAAGGAAAGTCTTTTGCCAACCGACAGTTTATTGTCTATACCTATAAGAAGGAAGATCAGCAAGAATTTAGAATTGGCCTATCCGTCAGCAAAAAGGTCGGTAATGCCGTTACGCGTAACAGGATTAAGCGTTATATACGACAATCGTTCCTGGAAATGAAAGATGAAGTTAAATCTGATCTAGATTATGTTATTATCGCAAGAAATCAAGCTGCCACGCTCGATTTCCATACGGCCAAAAAAAATCTGCGACATGTTTTAAAGATCGCAAAAGTCTTTAAGTGAAATTATAGTTCTACTTGGATGTAGAACGATCAAAGCCATCGTGTTACACTGAAAAAAATTTAAAATTGATCTTGCAACTGTTTGGAGGAAAAAATGTTGAAAAAGAAATTAGTGTTCCTTTCATTACTTGTTGTTGTCGCAGTATTCATGGCAGGTTGTTCGGAATTCCAACAGCCGATCACAGCAGAAAGTACAGGAGTTTGGAACGAATATATTGTTTGGCCACTTGTTACATTGATTATGAAATTCAAATCATGGCTAGGTACATACGGATTAGCGATTATCGTCGTTACGGCGATCATTCGTACTGCATTGCTTCCATTGATTATTCAACAAACGAAAAGTTCAAAGCGTATGCAAGAGATTCAGCCAAGACTTAAAGCGTTGAAAGAGAAATATAAATCAAAAGACGCTGTCACACAGAAAAAGTATCAAGAAGAAATGCAACAGATTATGATCAACGAAAAGATTAATCCAGTTGCAGGATGTCTACCGGTTATCATCCAAATGCCAATATTTATTGGTTTCTACCACGCGATCAGCCGGATGAATGCCACACCAACGATTGAGTTAGGCAACTTCCTGGGTGTTGCACTTGGTTCACCAAGTATTATATTTGCAGTCATCGCTGGTTTGTTCCAATTAACGGTTTTACGTACAGGACCCGCAATGGATAACCCACAGATGAAGATGATGATGTACATCATGCCATTTATGATCATGGTATTCGGTTCATTCTTACCAGCAGCACTCGCTTTATACTGGATTGTTGGGAATATCATTTCACTGCTCCAAAACATTTTCATCTATAAGCCGTTTGATAAGCCGAAAAACGTCGAAGTAGTGAAAACAGGAGGGAAAAAGAAATGAAACAACTTACACAAAGGGCAGCAACCGTTGAGCTAGCAATTGAATCAGCTTTACAGGACCTGGGTGTAACAAAAGAACAAGTAGAGATACAGGTAGTGGAAAATGGCAGGAAAGGTTTTCTTGGTTTTGGCGTAAAGCAAGCGGAAGTGCTTGTAACTGTCTTAGAGAAATCCAAACCAGACCCTAAACCTGCTATCGCTCGAGTAACTGAACCGACACAGACGATTACAGATGACAGTGAAGTATTATCTCCCGTTACTAAGGCACCGCAAGTTGTTCAACAGCCTCATATTAAAGCGAAGCCATCAGAAAACGTTGTGGATATAAAGGAAAGTGAAAGAGTACCTGAAGCTAAAATCTATAATGAAAAAGATGCTATTGAAGAAACGAAACAGTACATTGAGGACATGGCAAAAGAAATGGGTATTGAAGATTTGGTTATTACGTATGAAACAAAAGGGAAGTACATCAATTTCCAGCTTGAAAGTGAAAAAGCAGCATTCTTAATAGGCAAAAGAGGACAAACGCTCAATGCGATCCAGCAATTAGCGCAACTCGTAGCCAATAAGGTAACAAAGCAATTCAAGATTGTTCGAATAGATGTTGCAGATTACCGTGAGCGCCGCGAGCAATCGCTCGAGCAGCTGGCAGACCGCATGGCAGACCGTGCAGTACGTACAAAACGTCAAGTTGCGCTAGAGCCGATGCCTTCCTACGAGAGAAAGGTCATCCATAACGCGTTGTCACTCAGACTTGATATCGAGACATTTTCAGAAGGAAAAGACCCATATCGCCACATTGTCATCAAAGGAATTGAATAAAACTAAACCCCGCAGCGTTTTCTGCGGGGTTTTTAATGCGCCTAAAATATTAAGAATAATGATTTGAGTACGAGGGGATTGCACATTCAGTTAGGTACGCTTTGCATGAGACGTGAATTGAGCTGCTTCCTTCGCTAAGGGCATATCTATACACCGGCGCTCACCGCGGATCCATAAGACACGCGACCGCCTAGAGCAAGATCCTTCATGGAGAATGGATTGTGAAGCATAAGCGAAGCGTTGAGAGTACATATTGGCACTTCAAATCACCACCTCAAAACTACCTTCATTTTAGGGCATATTTTCTACATCCCACATATTTCTTCAAGAAACTTTCTACACTAGAAAGCTTGAAACGACAGTGTTCTTTGTCGACTGCTAGCACATGATAAATTACCGTGACGCTTGGTTCAAAATTCCTGAAATTATCCACATAATTTAAATTCGCGTGCTAGGAGATTCCGACGCTTTATGATAATATAGGTTGTTAGAAAGTAGTATTCGCTATAAAAGATATGCACATGTGCACAACAAAGCCAGGAAGGTGAAAAACTTGCATTTTGATACGATAGCCGCCATTTCCACTCCCATGGGAGAAGGAGCGATTGCCATCGTTCGTCTGAGCGGCGATGACGCATGGAAGATTGCAGACCGTATATTTCAGTCACCAGCAGCCAAACCACTCTGCGAACACCCATCGCACACGATTCATTATGGACATTTACATGATCCCGTCACTGAAGAATTAGTGGAGGAAGTCATGGTGTCGATCATGAAAGCGCCAAAGACTTTCACGCGCGAAGACATAGTGGAGATCAACTGTCACGGAGGTATCACTTCGGTCAATAGGGTACTTCAATTGGTATTGACAGAGGGGGCTAGATTAGCAGAACCCGGCGAGTTTACTAAACGAGCATTTCTTAATGGGCGGATTGATTTATCACAGGCCGAAGCAGTTATGGATTTAATCAGAGCCAAAACAGATAAAGCCATGAACGTTGCACTTAACCAGATGGAGGGGAAACTATCCCACTTGATAGGTGAATTGCGACAAGCACTACTCGAAACACTTGCACAAGTTGAAGTTAATATAGATTATCCAGAGTATGATGATGTAGAAGAAGTGACGATTCCTTTAATGATTGAAAAAGGAACGTGGGTAATGGATGAGATTGATGAATTATTGCGTACATCATCACAAGGAAAGATCTTGCGTGAAGGATTGTCGACCGTAATTGTAGGACGTCCGAACGTTGGGAAATCATCGTTGCTTAACAGCTTAGTGCAGGAAAACAAAGCGATTGTTACTGATGTTGCGGGCACTACCCGTGATATTATAGAAGAGTATGTCAACGTTCGTGGAGTTCCATTGCGTCTTGTCGATACTGCGGGAATCCGGGAGACGGAAGATATTGTCGAGCGGATTGGTGTGGAACGTTCAAGGAAGGTACTGAAAGAAGCGGATCTCATACTATTGATGGTTAATAGCTCTGAAGCGTTAACAGATGAAGATGAGCGATTATTCGAAGTGGTTGCCGGCATGGATATGCTCGTCATCGTCAATAAAACGGATTTACCAACAAAGATTGATCTGGAACGAGTCTACGAAGTGGCGGGAAGAGATCGCGTGATTACTACTTCCATTCTGCAAGAGCGAGGTATTACAGAGTTAGAAGAAGCGATTGCCGCACTGTTTTTCGAAGGTTCACTGGAATCCAATGACCTGACGTATGTATCCAATGCTCGCCATATCTCGTTACTAAAACAGGCACGCAATACGATTAACGATGCGGTACAAGCAGCACAAGCTGGAGTTCCTGTCGACATGATTCAAATAGATGTTACACGCACATGGGAAATTCTCGGTGAAATAATTGGTGATACCGTTCAAGACAGTTTAATTAAAGAGTTGTTCTCAAAGTTCTGCCTCGGAAAATAATGATTTTATAAATGGGAAGGATGAACGAACATGCCACAATTTGAAGCAGGCAGGTTCGATTGTATCGTCATCGGAGCTGGACACGCAGGCGCAGAAGCAGCCTATGCATCAGCCAAGATGGGCGCATCGACATTAGTTTTAACAATGAATTTAGACATGATTGCTTTCATGCCGTGTAATCCTTCATTAGGAGGACCTGCAAAAGGTATTGTAGTGCGGGAAATAGACGCACTTGGCGGTGTGATGGCAAAGGTCATAGACAAAACGCATATTCAAATGCGTTTATTAAACACAGGGAAAGGTCCGGCAGTGCGTGCTTTGCGTGCACAAGCGGATAAAGTACTGTATCAGCAAGAAATGAAGCGGATACTGGAAGAAGAGCCGAATTTGACACTTCGCCAAGGGGTTGTCGAGCAGTTGATCGTAGAAGACGACGAAATAAAAGGCGTAGTGACACAGATTGGTGCAATTTTCCGTGCGAAGACTGTCATTATTACAACAGGTACATTTTTACGCGGAGAGGTTATTATTGGAGATCTGAAATACTCCAGTGGACCGAATAACCAAATGCCGTCCATCAAACTGGCGGAACATCTGCAGGAACTCGGTTTACAGACGGTTCGATTCAAAACTGGAACACCACCACGTATCAACAGCAATTCGATCGATTACAGCAAGACAGAAATTCAGCCAGGAGATGACGTACCGCGTTCATTTAGCTATGAAACAACGGAATTCATTGTAGACCAGTTGCCATGTTGGCTAACGTATACAACTCCGGAAACGCATGAAATCATCAATGAAAATCTTCATTTATCTCCGATGTATTCGGGGATGATTAAAGGAAAAGGACCAAGCTATTGTCCGTCCATTGAAGATAAAATTGTACGTTTTGCGGACAAGTCACGTCATCAAATTTTCCTCGAGCCTGAAGGTCGTAATACAAAAGAAGTATATGTGCAAGGGTTGTCAACAAGCCTTCCTGAACATATACAGCATCGCCTAATTGCGAGTGTACCAGGACTTGAGAAGGCTGAAATGATGCGTGCTGGCTATGCAATTGAGTACGATTCTATAATCGCGACTCAATTATGGCCAACGTTGGAAACGAAAAAAATCAAAAACTTGTATACAGCTGGCCAAATCAATGGAACATCAGGGTATGAGGAAGCCGCGGCACAAGGATTGATGGCGGGAATCAATGCAGCATGCAACGTACTTGGCAAGGAAGAGGTTGTTCTTGGACGCAGTGATGCGTATATCGGTGTACTCATCGATGACCTGGTCACTAAAGGTACGAGTGAGCCATATCGTCTATTGACGTCACGAGCGGAATACCGCCTCTTACTTCGTCATGATAATGCTGATATGCGCTTAACAGAAATTGGTTATCAAAACGGCATGATTAGTGAAGAGCGCCATACGAAGTTTTTGGCGAAGAAAGCACAAATTGATGCGGAGATTGATCATTTACGCAAGGTTACTGTGAAGCCGACTGAAGAGATACAGGCAATTATTGCTGAAGTTGGTGGAACAGCACTTCGTGAGCCAATGAAGGCGGCTGATTTATTGAAGCGGCCGGAAATGAAGTATGGCGAGTTGCGTAAGGTAGTGCCACCACTTGAAGAAATTAACGAAGAAGTGGCGGAACAAGTAGAGATTTTCATTAAGTATGAAGGATACATCGAAAAGTCCATGCAGCAAGTAGCAAGAATGAAAAAGATGGAGAATAAGCGGATCCCGGAAAATATTGATTATGATGCGATTTCAGGTATTGCGAAAGAAGCAAAGGCAAACCTTAAAGAAGTACAACCATTGTCGATTGCGCAGGCATCGCGTATTTCCGGTGTCAATCCAGCAGATATCTCAATCTTGCTTGTCTATATTGAACAAGGAAAAATTGCGAAAGTATCCGGTTGAGTCTATGACTGGCGCTTAGTAGCGTCAGTCTTTTTGAAAAGGAATGAGAACATGACGGAAGAACAGTTTTACGAAGCTCTGCAAGAGAAAGGCTTTGAATTGTCCGATACACAGAAGCAACAGTTCAAACGCTATTTTGAAGTACTCGTCGAGTGGAATGAAAAGATGAACTTAACGGCAATTACGGATGCACCTTCCGTATACTTAAAGCATTTCTACGATTCCGTTACAAGTGCATTTTACGTAGACTTCAAAAAGTATGAATCTGTGTGCGACGTAGGGGCCGGGGCAGGTTTTCCAAGCATCCCGTTGAAGATCATCTATCCGCACCTCCACGTGACGATTGTAGATTCATTGAATAAACGTATTACATTTTTAAATCATTTGGCGGGTGAATTAAAGCTTGAAAATGTGGCATTCGTCCATGCTAGAGCTGAAGAATTTGGTCGTAACCCGAAGTACCGTGAACAGTTTGATGTAGTGACTGCACGTGCGGTAGCAAGGCTATCGGTATTGTCGGAACTTTGCATTCCACTTGCCAAACAGGGAGGGCTTTTTGTTTCTATGAAAGGTGCAGCTGCATCTGAAGAAATGAAAGACGCCACTCGTGCTGTGAAACTACTAGGGGCAGTTTTGCAGAATGAACATGAATTCGTACTACCAGAAGAAAACAGTGAACGTCACATCTTTGTATTTGAAAAGAAAAAGCAGACACCTAAGAAATACCCGAGGAAACCAGGCGTACCTAATAAAACACCGATTACAGCAAACTGATTGTGGGAAATGTTTCACGTGAAACAATTGTATAGAAGAGAAAAAAGGGAATAGTTTCGAAAAGGTGGTGCAGAGGTTGAAAAGTACTTTTTCGCGTTTTTTTGGTGGGGGAGAAAAGATGACTACGATAGAAGAAGTAGAAGTTCATCATCTGGAGAAGGTAGCACAAATTGCAATTGATTCGATTACACCGAATCAATATCAGCCACGGACAATTTTTCATGAAGAAAAAATTGAAGAACTAGCTCGAACC
The DNA here is from genome assembly GCF_002743165.1 of Sporosarcina sp. P19. Lineage (NCBI taxonomy): Bacteria > Bacillati > Bacillota > Bacilli > Caryophanales > Caryophanaceae > Sporosarcina > Sporosarcina sp. P19. The sequence goes on from NZ_PDYR01000004.1 coordinate 18,003, forward strand.
ATTCATACACACGGTGTTATTCAACCCATTGTCATTCGAACAAAAGATGACGGATCATACGAAATTATCGCAGGGGAACGAAGATTTCGAGCGATGCGTAAGCTTGGTTGGACAGAAGTACCGGCAATTGTGCGGAACTTGGATGATAAAGAGACAGCCTCAATTGCTTTAATCGAGAACTTGCAGCGTGAAGAACTGACGGCGATTGAAGAAGCGCATGCTTATGAACGTTTACTAGAACTACATGAATTAACGCAGGAAGCATTGGCGCAACGGCTCGGTAAAGGCCAGTCCACAATTGCGAATAAGATGCGATTGTTGAAGTTACCTGAACCCGTTCAAACAGCAATTTTACAAAAGAAGATATCTGAACGTCATGCACGTGCATTATTACCGTTAAAAGAATCCTCTCTTCAGCTGAAAGTGCTAGAAGAAATCAAAATGAATCAATATAACGTCAAAGATCTGGAAGCTAGAATTAAAGAAATCATGTATCCAACGGAATCAGTTGAGAAAGTGCAGCCTGCAAGAAGACGCGGGTCTCGACAGAAAGCTGTTAGTAAGGATGTTCGTATTGCAGTGAACACGTTGCGAGAATCTCTTGCACTGATTGCAAAGAGTGGGATTGAAGTAGCATCCGAGGAAGTGGATTCTGAAGAATTCTACACGGTTACGGTAAAAATATGTAAAAAGTGACGAATGGAAACTCTTGCTGATTTACTAGCAAGAGTTTTCTTATATATCAATAGAGTTCGTACAGTGAAGATGATAAACTGAAGTAGACCACATAGAACATATTCTTTGTCAGGCATTTCAAACATACGAAGCAACAAGTAAAACTTTGGTATACTAGTAAGATAAACGAAATAGGAAAGAAAGCAGGTGCAAGAGTGGGTAAGATTATTGCTATAGCTAATCAAAAAGGCGGAGTCGGTAAAACGACGACTTCTGTAAACTTAAGTGCATGCCTTGCCCATTTAGGCAAAAAAGTGCTCTTAATTGATTCTGATCCGCAAGGAAATGCGACGAGTGGGGTCGGTGTTAACAAAGGTGATGTACAAGATTGTATTTATAATATGCTAATTGATGATGTGCCAGTACGTGACGTTATTCTACCAACGGAGATTGAAAACCTTGAAATTGTTCCTGCTACCATTTCACTTGCGGGAGCTGAAATTGAACTCGTCTCTACGATATCACGTGAGGTTCGCATGAAACACGCAATTCAAGACATTAAAAGTGACTATGACTATGTCATTATCGACTGTCCTCCATCTCTTGGCCTTTTAACGTTGAACGCATTGACGGCTTCAGATTCAATTATTATTCCCGTACAGTGTGAATACTATGCACTGGAAGGACTAAGTCAATTGCTCAGTACGATTCGTCTAGTCCAAAAACATTTGAATGAAGCACTTTATATTGATGGCGTATTATTGACGATGTTTGACGCCAGGACCAATCTAGGCATTCAAGTTATTGAAGAAGTAAAGAAATACTTCCAAGATAAAGTGTATAAGACAATCATTCCGCGTAACGTTCGCTTAAGTGAAGCACCAAGTCATGGTAAGCCGATTATATTATATGATCCACGATCCAAAGGTGCGGAAGTGTATTCAGAGCTGGCAAAGGAAGTGGTGGAGAATGAGTAAAGGTCTAGGTAAAGGTCTTAATGCATTATTTCCTCGTGAGACATTGGAAAAGGTAGAGCTTTTACGTCTGAAAAGCATTAAAGTCAATCCATATCAGCCACGTAAAGAATTCGATGAAGTGTCGTTAAATGAATTAAGTGAATCAATTAAGGAACACGGTGTTCTGCAACCAATTATCGTACGAAGTGTAGGCACACAGTATGAAATTGTTGTAGGGGAAAGAAGATTCCGTGCTTCTGAACTGGCAGGCAAAAAGGAAATACCAGCAGTTGTACGTGATCTAACAGATGAGCAATCAATGGAAATGGCTATTCTTGAAAACTTGCAGCGTGAAGACTTATCTCCCATTGAAGTAGCAGAGGCGTATCAGAACTTAATGGAAAGTCTGAAGCTAACACAAGAACAACTTGCCTTTAGGTTAGGTAAGAGTAGACCGCACATTGCCAACCACATTCGTTTACTGACGTTACCTGAGAAAGTGTTAAAAGATATTTCCCATGGAATACTTTCAATGGGACATGGACGTACACTTCTCGGGTTGCGTAAAAAAGAACAAATTTTACCTATTGCCGAAAAGACCAAGACAGAAGGTTTAAATGTTCGTCAATTAGAGAAACTAGTTCAACAATTAAATGAAGATGTTCCACGTGAAACAAAGAAGGAAAAGAAAAAAGATATATTTATTGAAGCACAGGAAAACACACTACGTGAACAATTCGGTACAAAAGTAACGATCAAGAAAACGAAGAGAAAAGGTAAAATCGAAATCGAGTTTCATTCGGATGAAGACTTTGAACGTATTCTTGAATTATTGAACGCTGAGTGATGCTACACAAACCTATTTTGCTTTCATTGCAAAATAGGTTTTATTCTTGAAAAGAACTTGGACGTGACTACATGATATTGTTTGGTTCACTGTTTAATGTATTAACGATTATAATAGGTACATTAATCGGAAGGTTTTTATACGGAATACCGGAACGAATGAAAGAAACCATCATGTATGGAATTGGAATGGCCGTAGTAGCAATCGGTTTACAAATGACATTTGAAACAACACAAATTGTCATTGTGATTCTTAGTATTGTGATAGGCGCAATCCTCGGCGAATGGATTGACCTCGATCAAAAGGTTAATCAATTGGGACGATGGATTGAAAGAAAGTTACCGGCTAAAAAGGAAGGACCGGGAATTGCGCAAGGATTCGTTACAGCTACGTTGTTTTTTTGCGTAGGATCCATGGCAATTATCGGTGCTATTGATAGTGGTCTCCGCAACGACCACAACGTTTTAATAATGAAAGGGATATTAGATGGTTTCACTTCAATTATCTTTAGTTCTACATTAGGCATTGGTGTAGCGTTTGCAGCTATCCCTCTACTGATTTACCAAGGAAGTATAACCTTTCTTGCCACCATCCTCAGTCGGTTTGTCCCAGATGAATTAATGAAGTTGTTCATTTCTGAAATGACAGCTACAGGCGGCTTGATGATTGCGGCAATCGGATTAAATCTAATCGGCTTGACGAAAATCCGGGTAGCCAATTTTATCCCAGGTATTGCGGTAGTTGCGGTCATCGTAACGATTGTATATGCTTTTTGAAGGCTGACGATGATGTGCTAATTGTAAGGCACGGCCAATCATACGACTCATTTCGAACGGTAAATGAAGACGAGTGCTTTGTAAAACGGCTTGCTCCATGAAGCCGCCGACATTGACGATTCCTTTGACAGATACATCACCAACTAGGGGAAGTTCTTTACCTACTGCTTTACCTGGTGCAATCGGACCGCTATGAAACAATAGGTCACCAACTGCGTCCTTTTTACTCAGGCAGGCATCGATCGCCACTACAAATGCATCGGGATATAATGATTTCGTGAGTTCAATCCGTTGTTGTAGATTAAGAGCGTGCAGCGGCTCTTGTAACGTGCCGACTACTGTATATGGGAATAGACTTAGCTCCGACAAGTAGGAGCCTGTCAAAGGACCGAGTGAGTCGCCAGTAGAACGATCGGTTCCGATGCAATAAAAAATAATTGATTGTTGTTTAAAAGGGATATGTTGCATGAAATAAGAACTTAATTTCCACACGACACCGGTTTCTTTACTAGAAATACGGTAATGATAAGAAGAGGGTTCGGCTGTATACATAGGGAGACACCAGTCCTTTGTGATATATTTACGCTGAAATTTATACTGCGCACGTATTGCTGTGCAGTATATCCTGAGGGGTAAGGGTTTATACGAAAGGAGGATTTCTTTCAATGGCATCAACTTCTGCTACAAAAGAAGAAGTGAAAGAAAACCTAGAAGTTCTAGACGAAGCAGTTCAACAGGTAAAAGAAACTCTATTTGACGCGGAATTTTGGCTCGGTACCGGATTCTTTGCTATTCGCATCATTTTAATAATTGTCGTGGCAGGTATCGTCGTAAAAGCCGGACAAGTATTGATTCGCCGATTTTTTGCCATTAAGCTAAAAAGTCCGATGCGTAAAACAGAACGACGTGAGAAGACTATGATTAAGCTTTTGGAAAATGCATTGAAGTACATCGTCTATTTTTCCGCTATACTAGCAGTTTTGACAGAGTTTGAAATAGATGTAAAAGGCCTTCTTGCAGGTGCGGGTGTGCTAGGTCTAGCTGTCGGTTTTGGAGCCCAGAGTTTAGTGAAGGACGTCATTTCTGGGTTTTTCATCATTTTTGAAGATCAGTTTGGAGTCGGGGATTATGTGCGTATTAATTCGGGTGAAGGAACGGTTATGGAAATCGGACTTCGCACAACGAAAATCGCATTGTACGGCGGCGAGTTGTATACAGTACCTAACGGTCAAATAGGTGAAGTCATCAATTACTCTGTCACGAATTCCATGGTTTTGCTTGATTTAGCTCTATCTTACGAAACGGATATTGACCACGCAGAGGAATTAATCAAGGGATTCCTTGGGAAGTTACCGAGAGAACGCTATTCAGAAGTTATTGGAGTACCGGAAGTGTTGGGTGTACAAAGTATCGAACCGTCAAGAATCTTGCTACGCATTGCCGCAGAAACTGAACCGGTTGCTAACTTTAGTGTAGGTCGTAAATTACGACAAGACTTAAAAAAATTCATGGATGTGAATGGAATCGAAATGCCTTATCCACGAATGGTGATACGTGAAGAACATAAGGAAGGGGATTCAGATGATGGAGGACAAAGAGTTTAATTTGCATGACGTAGTGGAGATGAAAAAACAGCATCCTTGTGGCACAAATGCTTGGAAAATCATCCGAATGGGCGCTGATATTCGAATTAAATGTGAAGGCTGTGGACACAGTGTCATGATTCCGCGTAATGAATTTTCTAAGAAGATGAAAAAGATTCTAGTGAAGAACGAGTCTTGAGAACACATGGACAATCTACCGTATTGTCCTTATAATGAAGTGGTTGACTAACGAATAATGTAAGCTTTGGATAGATAAGAAAGGTGTGGGAATAATGGCGTTAACAGCTGGGATTGTAGGTCTTCCGAACGTGGGGAAATCAACATTATTTAATGCAATAACAAAAGCAGGAGCAGAGGCGGCGAACTATCCGTTCTGTACGATTGACCCGAACGTAGGAATAGTTGAGGTACCAGATGAGCGTTTAGACAAATTGACTGAGCTCGTCACACCGAAAAAGACCGTGCCAACTGCATTTGAATTCACTGATATTGCAGGGATTGTAGAAGGTGCAAGTAAAGGCGAAGGTCTAGGCAACAAGTTCCTTTCACATATTCGTGAAGTAGACGCAATTTGTCAGGTAGTTCGTTGTTTCGTGGATGAAAACATTACACACGTGTCAGGGAAAGTAAATCCAATCGATGATATTGAAGTCATTAATTTGGAATTGATTTTAGCGGATATGGAAAGTGTAGATAAGCGTTTGGCTCGCGTTTCCAAAATGGCGAAGCAAAAAGATAAGGAAGCAATGGCAGAAGAGCCCATTCTACTGAAATTACGTGATGCATTTGAAAATGCCATGGCAGCGCGTTCTGTTGAATTGACAGATGATGAGCTACAAGTCGTCAAAGGCATGCACTTACTGACGATCAAACCAATGTTATATGTAGCAAATGTTTCAGAAGATGAAATTGCAGACGCAGATAATAACCCCTATGTACAACAAGTTCGTGACTTTGCAGAGAAGGACAATGCAGAAGTAATCGTAGTTTGTGCAAAGATTGAAGAAGAGATGGCTGAGCTTGAAGATGAAGAGAAAGAAATGTTCCTTGAAGAGCTTGGCATTAAAGAATCCGGTCTTGATCAGTTGATTAAAGCGACGTACAACCTACTTGGATTTGCTACATACTTCACGGCAGGCGTACAAGAAGTTCGTGCATGGACGTTCCGTAAGGGCATGAAAGCACCACAATGTGCTGGAGTAATCCATACCGACTTCGAACGCGGATTCATCCGTGCAGAGACGGTAGCATACGATGACTTGGTCGAGCACGGTTCCATGACAGCAGCAAAAGAAGCGGGTAAAGTTCGTTTGGAAGGTAAAGAATACGTCGTTAAAGACGGCGACGTCATGCTATTCCGTTTCAACGTATAATACAAAAAGCTGATCCTCCAAGTGAGAATCAGCTTTTTTATGTTTTAAATGGTTTTAGTTTAAGACCTGCAAAGGGTATGTAATATAGTGGACGAATATAGATTATTTATGGTCATTGTCTCTGAGTGAGTGTTGGCCTTGAATGAATTCAAATTTAAATATGGAACCGGAATACAAGCCTAAATATAATGCACAATAGTAAGTGATACCTATCCCATTGCAACCCTAACCACTTCATTCAGCAGGATAAATATACAACTTAGGCAACTCGGGATCATCCTTCACCATTGCATCATCCGGAAACTTCTTTAACTCCTTATACATAGCAAAATCTCCAGCCGCACCGCCAATCAGCATCGCACCTAACAGTAACAACACACCATCATTGAAATACAACGCAAGAACGGCAGGCAACACACCTGTCATCCAAAAGGGCAGCAATAACGCTTTGCGAATACCCTTATTGTCCATCAACTGATCGGCGGTAGCGTACGCAACACCCATCTTCAAATTGACACCATACGCCATGTTCTTCCACGGCACATGACAAAACATACGAAAACCTAGCAAATGAAAAAACTCATGTATAACAATTAATAAAATATATCCAACCAAAGCATAAACAGCATACCACACTGAAAATGACATAAAGAGTCCACCTTGTAACAGACCACGAATTATTAAAAGTGCTATAAGCGGTAAGAAAGTGAGCCATAGACTTTGCTTCGCTATTTTCTGTAAATTGAGCTCTACAATTACAGGCTGTTGTTCTTCCATGTGAAATCACTCCTTAATTCATTCAGTATAGTATATTGAAGGTTGATATTTCAATTGTGATGTGATAGTATGTACTGATGTGAGTAATATTAAATTTACTTACTCCTTGCCCACTTGTAAAAGTAGGGCCCAAGTCCATAAGGAGGTGACTATTGATGAGAAAGTACGAAATTATGTACATTATGCGCCCAACTCTTGAAGATGACGCGAAAAAAGCGTTGATTGAACGTTTTGATACTGTCCTAACTTCAAACGGAGCGGAAATCATCGAGTCGAAAGAGTGGGGCAAGCGTCGTCTTGCTTACGAAATCGACGACTTACGTGAAGGTTACTACCAATTAGTAACTGCTAACGCTGGTGCTGAAGCAATCGATGAATTTACACGTCTAGCGAACATCAACGAAGGTATCATTCGTCATATGACAATTCGTGTAGATGCGTAATCTGATATAAAACTTATTAAATTTATGATGAGGGAGGTTTGATTCTGAATGATAAACCGTGTCGTTTTAGTTGGCCGATTAACAAAAGATCCTGAGCTAAAATATACACAAACTGGAATTGCTGTAACACGTTTTACACTGGCAGTGAACCGTGCGTTCGCTAATGCCCAGGGAGAACGGGAAGCGGATTTCATCACGTGTGTAGCTTGGCGTAAACAGGCTGAGAATATCGCGAATTATTTACGAAAAGGAAGTCTAGCCGGAGTGGATGGTCGTATACAGACGGGCAGCTTCGAAGGCCAAGACGGTAAGCGTGTTTACACGACAGAAGTTGTTGCGGATAGTACTCAATTCCTGGAACCAAGAAATGCTAATACAGAACGTCAGCAAACACCATCTTATGGTGGTGGAGCGCCTTCTTATAATGCACCTTCTCAAAACCAGGGACAAGGATACAATAACCAGCAATCCTACCAACCGAATCAGCAAAATATGACACGTGTCGATAATGATCCATTCCAGCCAGGCGGCGGTCCGATTGAAGTAACAGATGACGACTTGCCATTCTGATCGAACGGTTCACTTGATACGTAAATAGGAAGGAGGACAACAATTATGGCACCACGTCGTGGAGGTCGCAAACGCCGTAAGGTTTGCTATTTCACTTCTAACCACATTACTCACATCGACTATAAAGATGTGGATTTGTTGAAGAAGTTTATCTCTGAGCGCGGAAAGATGTTGCCTCGTCGAGTTACGGGTACAAGCGCTAAATACCAACGTAAATTGACGGTCGCAATCAAACGTGCACGCATCATGGCACTTCTTCCGTTCGTATCTGAAGAGCGGTAATATATAAACCGCCACTGACTGAATTAATCAGTCAGTGGCGGTTTTTTATTTGTATCGAAAACCTGATATTTGTGGGCACGTTGCGTATCCACTTTACTGGGAACTGTAACTGCCTGTATTTTTGATTTCACGTCGAATCGTGATACAATTAGAAGGATGATTGTAGCTTTATATTAATTAAGGTATACAACACTTTGTCTCCTTATTAACGATAGGCGGCAAAAGAAGCAGTGAATGAATTGAGGCGTAGATATGCAAGATCAAGCAAGTAGAATTACGTACGGTGCCATGATGGTCGCACTCTTCGCCATATTACTGGCAATGACTTTATACGTACCATTACTCGGCTTATTGACATTGTTGCTCGTTCCATTGCCCATTACGATTTATCGTTTACGTTATGACCGGATCTCTACACTGATGGTGGCGATGTGTACATGGCTAATCACTTTATTGATTGGCGGTCTGCTATCCATCCCAGCAGCGGTTGTATTGAGTGCAGTGGGATTCATTATCGGTGATACTGTACGAACTGGCAAGACGAAACTTTATGTATACATGGCAACAGGTGTCACATTGCTCATTTCATTGAGTCTATTGTATCTTGGTACTGTGTGGTTCATGAAAATTAATCCGATTGAACAGTTGATGCAACAATTTTCAGCTATACAGCAAGAAGCACTTGTGATTCTAACAGGAATGGGAAATTCAACAAGAGACATAGAACGAACCGTGGCAGAGGCATTTACGTATTACCAAACCATTGTGCCTTCCCTGTTCATCTTATCTGTTTTTGTAACAGCCTACCTGTTCGTTATGCCCATTTTGGCGGTCGCAACACGTTTGCGATTTGAAGTTCCCAAGTTTGCTTCCTTTCTTACTATGCGTCTTCCGTTTGCAACGGTATTAGCCTATCTGGCATTGCTGTTGATATCTATTTTATCGCAGCCGGAACAGGGCACAACGTTTTATCTAATGGAGGCAAATGCCATTCTCATCTTTAGATTCTTATTCTTCTTACAAGGTTTGGCGTTAATTTATTATGCATTGCGCAAGATGAAGCTTCCAATGATCGTCAACGTGCTAGCTACATTATTCGCCATGTTCCTCAGTCCCTTCACCGTAATGCTGGGTGTTTTGGATATCGCCATTAACATTCGTACATGGATAGATAAAGACAAGAGAGCGTAGGAGATGAGACATTGAATTTATTTTATAAAAAACGAAAGATACGAATTCCATTAGCAGTCTTGTCTCTACTTGGAGCGGTAGGTTCCGTACTACTAATGCTATTGAACTTTTGGGTTGGACTGCTTTTTGCCGTCGCTTATGCGCTTGCACTAGGCATCGCTTGGAAAGTAGAGAATGATAACTACTTGGAAACAGAGAAATATATTGAAACCCTATCCTATCGAATGAAAAGGGTTGGAGAAGAAGCGCTACTGGAATTACCAATTGGGATTATCTTGCTGAATGATAAGCAGTTAATTGAATGGATCAATCCATTCGTAAGCACGATTTATCCTGACAAGACTTGGATTGGGTCACAGCTCTACGAAATGAGTGAAGCATTTCGTCAAGTAATTAGAGAAGACAGTGAGCAAGATGTCATTGTATTGAATGATCGCTCGTATCGTGTGTACTACAAACCAGAAGAGAAGTTGATCTATTTATTTGACGTAACAGAACGTATAAAGATGCAATCCCTTTACTACGCTGATCGAACGACGATTGGGATTTTATTGGTCGATAACTATGACGAACTATCCCAGACAATGGACGATCAGACACGAAGCCAGATGAACTCACTTGTTACCTCATTGGTCAATCAATGGGCAGATGAATATGGGATCTTCGTAAAAAGAATTTCTTCTGAGCGTTTCTTGGCCGTTTTTAATGAAGGTACACTGGCATTATTGGAGAAGACTAAGTTTGCATTGCTCGATACGATCCGCGAGAACACATCTAAACACAGCGTATCACTTACATTGAGTATTGGGGTAGGGACAGGTACTACGTCGCTTACAGAGCTTGGTGAACTAGCACAGTCGAGCTTGGATTTAGTTCTCGGACGTGGCGGTGATCAAGTAGCGATCAAACACCATGATGGGAAGCTGAAATTCTACGGTGGTAAGACAAATCCTGTTGAAAAACGTACACGGGTGCGTGCACGAGTCATTTCACACGCGTTGCGTGATTTAATCCAAGATAGTGACCGCGTGTTCGTCATGGGTCACAAAATGCCTGACATGGATGCGATTGGTGCATCGATTGGCGTACGTAAAATGGCAAGAATGAATGGTGTTGAAGGCTATGTCGTCGTTAATTTTGATCAGCTCGATGCTAGTGTCAGCCGTTTGATGGATGAAGTGCAGCAAGATGAAGAATTATATGATCACATGCTGATGCCTGAAGAAGCGTTGGAATTGATGACGGAGCGTTCATTGGTCGTGATTGTTGATACGCATAAGCCGAGCATGGTTATAGATGAGCGCGTGTTGGACAAGGCACCGAAGGTTGTATTAATCGACCACCATAGACGGGGAGAAGAGTTCATTAATAATACTGTGCTTGTCTACATGGAACCATATGCATCTTCGACCGCGGAACTGGTAACGGAATTGCTGGAGTATCAGCCAAAGAACGAGAAGCTGACCATGCTGGAATCGACGGCGATGCTAGCAGGTATTGTAGTGGATACGAAAAGCTTTACACTCAGGACAGGTTCTCGTACATTCGAAGCGGCTTCCTATTTGCGAACGAATGGCGCCGATACCGTGCTAGTGCAGCGTTTGTTGAAAGAAGATATTACGACATATATTGAACGTTCAAAACTAATTGAGACCGTAGAATTTGTGGGCAATGGCGATATTGCGATTGCAAGAGGGCAGGATGAAGTAGTTCACAGCTCTGTGCTGATCGCGCAGACAGCTGATATCCTGCTGACGATGCAAGGTATTTCCGCTTCATTCGTCGTTGCCAAGCGTGATGATGGAAAAATGGGTATTAGCGCCCGCTCACTGGGCGAATTGAATGTTCAAGTCGTTATGGAAGAGTTGGGCGGTGGCGGTCATTTAACAAATTCCGCTTGCCAATTACAGGTTGATACGATGGATGAAGCAATCACGATGTTAAAGGACGTACTAGATCAATATGTAGAGAGGGGAAATGAAGGATGAAAGTTATTTTTTTAAAGGATGTCAAAGGTAAAGGCAAAAAAGGTGAAGTAAAAGAGGTTTCAACTGGATATGCACAAAACTATTTGTTGAAAAACAATGTAGCAGTTGAAGCAACTCCAGGTAATTTAAGTAAGTTGCAAGGTCAGAAGGAACGCCAGAAGAAAGATGCGGCTGCAGAATTGGCAGAAGCGAAAGAATTAAAAGAGCAAGTTGAAAAGTTGACTGTAGAGCTACAAGCGAAAACTGGTGAAGACGGCCGTCTCTTTGGTTCTATTACGTCTAAGCAAATCGGACAAGCACTAGAAAAGCAAAATAAAATTAAAGTAGATCGTCGCAAGATGGAATTACCTGAGCCAATTCGTGCACTTGGTTTTACAAATGTTCCGATCAAATTACACCCTGATGTAACAGCTACACTTAAAGTGCATGTTACAGAAGAATGATAAGGAGATAATAGCTTGAACCAGATGATCGAGCGCACACCTCCGCATAACAACGAAGCAGAGCAGTCGGTCCTTGGTGCAATATTTTTAGAACCACAAGCACTAATTACCGCATCTGAAATATTGTTGCCGGAAGATTTCTATCGGGTCGCACATAAAAAGATTTTCGAAACCATGCTTGTACTAAATGACAGAGGTCAGCCAGTCGATTTGGTAACCATCGCCGAAGAGCTCAAAGTGAAAAATGAGCTTGAAGACGTCGGGGGCATTTCGTATATCACAGAGCTTGCCAACGCGGTACCAACTGCTGCAAACATTGTTTATTACGCAAATATCGTAGAAGAAAAAGCTTTATTGCGCAGACTGATCCGCGTTGCAACTGACATTGTGGAAGACGGCTACACACGAGAAGATGAAGTAGAAGCCTTACTTGGTGAAGCCGAAAAAAAGATGATGGAAGTATCCAATCGAAAAAATGCTGGTGACTTCCGTCATATTAAAGATGTATTAGTGGAGACGTATGACAATATTGAATTATTGCATACACGTAAAGGTGATGTAACAGGTATACCTACCGGGTTCCGTGACTTGGATCAGATCACGGCAGGCTTCCAACGTAATGATTTGATTATTGTGGCGGCTCGTCCTTCTGTCGGTAAGACTGCATTTGCATTAAACGTAGCGCAAAACGTGGCAACGAAGACAGATGAAAATGTTGCGATTTTTAGTCTCGAGATGGGTGCAGAACAACTTGTCATGCGTATGCTCTGTGCGGAAGGGAATATTGATGCGCAAGTGCTACGTACAGGGAATCTTGAAGCGGACGATTGGCGCAAGCTGACGATGGCGATGGGCTCGTTATCAAATGCGGGAATCTTCATCGATGACAGTCCAGGTATTCGTATCAATGAAATACGTTCAAAATGCAGACGACTTCAACAAGAACATGGTCTTGGAATGATCATGATTGACTATTTGCAGCTAATCATGGGAAGCGGACGCGGCAGTGATAACCGTCAGCAAGAAGTATCTGAGATCTCTCGATCACTGAAAGCGTTGGCGCGTGAATTAAAAATACCAGTCATTGCACTATCCCAGCTTTCACGTGGCGTAGAGCAACGACAAGATAAGCGCCCAATGATGTCCGATCTTCGGGAATCAGGGAGTATTGAGCAAGACGCCGATATCGTTTCCTTCCTCTATCGGGAAGATTACTACGACAAAGAAACTGAAATGCAAAACATGATTGAGATCATTATTGCCAAGCAACGTAACGGCCCAACCGGTACCGTAACCTTGGCATTTGCAAAAGAATACAACAAATTCCTCAATATCGACTGGAGCCAGCACGAATCCCCTCCGTCTTACGAATAAAACAGCGCGCCTTTCTTCTGTGATTGTAGAAGAGGACGCGCTGTTTTTTCATTGTTCCACGCAAGTGATCCCCGCCTGAAAAAGTGCGATTTTACACAAATCGTGATAGAGTTAGAAGATATGGAATAATATATTTCAGCTTTAGAATCAGGCTGTGACCATAGAAAATTTAGATTAGCGTTTTATGTACCACACAAGTTTACATTGCCAAATTTAGTCGTGGAACAAGAACATAGCTTAAAAATTTGATCGCCAATTATGGTGAGAAAGGAACAAAACATGCAAAATAAAACTGTATTTATTGTAGACGATGAGAAACCCATCGCAGACATCATAGAATTTAATTTGAAAAAGGAGGGCTTCAACGTCTTTTGCGCATACGATGGTGAAGATGCAATCAACCGTGTAGAAGAAATTCAGCCGGACATCATGCTTCTTGATATCATGCTTCCTAAACGCGACGGTATGGAAGTCTGTAGAGAAGTACGAAAAAAGTACGATTTCCCCATTATTATGCTGACAGCGAAAGATTCGGAAATTGATAAGGTCTTAGGGCTTGAACTTGGCGCAGATGATTATGTTACGAAGCCGTTTGGAACAAGAGAATTAATTGCACGGGTCAAAGCCAATCTGCGTCGTCACGCGAGAACTATAGCGGAAGACCAGGAAGAAGAAACGAATGATATTACGGTTGGACAACTAGTTATTCAACCCGATGCTTACTATGTTCAAAAGCGTGGAGTTACAATTGAACTGACGCATCGTGAATTCGAACTACTTTATTACCTAGCAAAACATATCGGTCAGGTGATGACACGTGAGCATTTACTGCAAACTGTATGGGGCTATGATTATTTTGGTGATGTACGAACAGTCGATGTAACGATTCGACGTCTTCGTGAAAAGATTGAAGACACGCCGAGTCATCCGAGCTGGATCGTCACAAGACGTGGCGTAGGTTATTACTTGCGGGATCCGGAACAGGAGTAGGCCACTATGCATAAGGTAGGTTTTTTCCGGTCGATTCAAGTCAAGTTTGTCTTGATCTATGTCTTGCTTATACTTGTGTCCATGCAGATTATTGGGCTGTATTTTGCTCGTGAACTGGAACAAACATTAAAAGATAACTTTACGAGTTCGATTGTAGACCGAATGAATTTAGTCGAGTTCAGTGTACGGGAAGAAGTATTAAAAAAACGTAAAGACAGTGATCCCACGCTGGAACAAAGCTTAAAAAATGTCTTGTTCGAGTTCACTTCAGACGACATTATTGAAATACGGGTTATAAATTCTAAATATCGTATTTTGGCGACATCTTCATTTGATAATCAGATGAGGGTAGGTCAACATTCGACCAATGATAATGTGCGAAAGTCTATTACATCAGAAGCGATGAAAGATGTCGTGACGATTGATCCGCAATCTCATAATCGTGTGCTTTCCTTAGCCAAACCGATTTTTAACGGCAATGAAATTATAGGATCGCTCTATGTAGAAGCCAATATTGAATCCGTTTTCCAGCAAATCGAAGAAATTAATCGAATATTGGCAGGGGCGGCAGCTGTCTCCCTAACCATTACAATAATAGTTGGAATTTTCATAGCCAGGGCATTTACCCGGCCAATTTCAGACATGCGGCGACAAGCACAGGCGATGGCAAAAGGGAACTTCACCCGAAAGGTTAAAGTGTACGGAACAGATGAGATGGGTCAGCTGGCCATCGCATTCAATCACTTAACCAACCAGCTGCAAGAATCTCAGTCCACTACTGAGAGTGAAAGGCGAAAGTTGGCCTCAGTTCTAGAAAATATGACGGACGGTGTCATTTCGACTGACCGAAAAGGACGAGTTAGCTTAATTAACGACTCTGCCCTACAAATGCTCGGTGTAACAAACGACCTCGTCATTAATCGACCTATCGCCAGTATTCTGGGTATAGACGATGAATATACGTTTGAAGAACTAATCCAAATGAAAGAATCGATACCACTGGACTTCAGTACAGAAGATCAAGCATATATTTTACGTGCTACAATTTCCGTTACCCAGCGTGAAACAGGCTTCGTAAACGGCTTGATCGTTGTATTACATGACAATACGGAGCAAGAAAAGATTGATATGGAACGTCGAGAGTTCGTATCGAATGTTTCACATGAATTGCGTACACCGCTCACTACGATGCGCAGTTATCTCGATGCATTGGCAGAAGGGGCTTGGCGCAATGAAGATATTGCTCCAAATTTCTTACATGTTACGCAAAATGAAACCGAGCGAATGATTCGTCTCGTGAATGACTTACTGAAACTTTCACGTATGGACAGTAAAGAATATGAATTAAATAAGGAATGGGTAGAATTTAACCGGTTCTTCAATGCGGTTATCGAGCGCTTTGAATTTTCAAAGTCGCAAAATGTACGCTTCACACGAAATTTGTATTCAAGCAGTCTATTCGTGGAGATCGATACCGACAAACTCACGCAAGTACTAGACAATATTATTTCCAACGCCTTAAAGTATTCGCCGGATGGCGGAGAAATTCGCTTCGGTGTAACAGTTTCAGGTGATTATATTAAAGTGATGATTTCCGACGATGGGATGGGTATTCCAAAATCCAATGTCAATCGAATATTCGATCGTTTCTATCGTGCAGACAGAGCCCGTTCTCGTGCCCTCGGTGGTACCGGCCTCGGCCTCGCAATTGCTAAAGAAATGATTGTAGCGCATAAAGGAGAGATATGGGCACAGAGTGAAGAAGGAACAGGAACGACAATCTTCTTCAAGCTACCATTTGAACAACAAGAGGACGGTGAGTGGGATTGAAATATATTGAAACAATTAAATCCATCGTATTGTTGTTGCTCGTCTCGCTGAGTGTGCTATTCACATTAGCGGTTTGGAACTATTCGCCGAATTACGAACCAATGGAACAACTACAGACTGTCGATATTTCTATTTCTGAAAAGAAAGCAATCGATGAAATCATTAAGCCGTATAAAATTATTACTAATTTAAAAGATCAGGTACTGGGTTCTACTGATACTGAAAAGGTCGATAGGATTCTGACAGAAATGAATACTTGGGATTTATCTGATCTACATTTGGTAAGTCAAGATATGAATAAGTTTGATATTGCAAAAATCTTACGGCAACCAAGCCAAATGACATTCTACTTTACTGGTGAAGTACCTATGCTCGTTTATGACAATGTATTACTAGTCGACGACGTGAATATTCCGGAAGCCACTTTTAATCGTCTAGTCATTGACTGGGGTCAATCCACACAAGCGCCAGTCATTCATTTACTGAGTGAAATGAGCGGCCTACATTACCAGATGCAAGTGACACTACCGAATAAAACAAGTTTTCTGCGCAACGTAGTAGATGTCGGTCAATCATTCGACGAGTATGCGGAAATCGATCGTGGCAATGCACCATTTCTTGCCGTACCAAAAGATCCTATAACTGTTATGCGTAATACGTATTATCAGGAAGAAATCAATCCATTACGCTTCCGTGATGCGTTGTTCAGTGATCCGAATGCCGTACGACGTAATCTAGTGGATTCAACGCATGAAGAATATGGAGACGACCATGCTTTCATGAATGTCGATACCGAGATTAAAAGGTTGAATTATGTCATGCCTGCAGTGGAAAGTCAGGAGATAGCAATACCATCAGAATTATTGTTAAATACTATTGATTTTATCAATGAGCATGGCGGCTGGACGGATGAGTACCGCTACGCTTATATGAATCCGATATCTCGTTATGTTCGGTTCCAACTATATGTCGATGGCTTGCCCGTCTTTAGTGATCAATCTGGTACTAGTGAAATAACGGAGACGTGGGGAAATCAACGCGTATTCAAATATATACGTCCGTATTACACATTGGATGTGAACATTGAACCAGTACAAGAAACGTTGCCTTCAGGAGTGGAAGTGGCGGAGGTTTTACGTGAATCAGAAGAGTTAGACTTCGATTTGATAGAGGAAATCACTCCGGGATATTATATGATCCGTGATGTGGAACGCAAATTAATTATTTTGCAACCTTGCTGGTATTACCTTATCAAAGGTAACTGGTTACGCTTCGCTCCAGAAGAATTGCAAGGAGGTGACAAGATTGGATTGGAATAGAACCAAAACGATCTTCATCATCGTCTTTTCAATTCTAAATGTCTTCTTGTATTGGCTCTATTTAGATAGGCAAATGGGTGTCGGAAATATGCAGATTCTCGGGAAAGCATCCGTGGAAGAAACATTGGCGCTAGAGAATATTACGTATGAGCCTATTCCTTTCAATAAAAAAGATGTTTCATATTTGTCAGCTCATATTGCCACCTTTTCCAATGAAAAGTTAGATGAGTTAAGTGACCAATCGTTTGTTTTGATCGAACAATCACGATTACTGTCCCATATGAAAAAGGCTGTAAAAGTAATTGATGGAAAAGACGAATATAATTTTGACGAGTTCTTAAAGAAGTATGTGCTCAATGGTGAAGATTACGTGCTTTGGGATGTGGACGAAGATGAGCAGAGCGCTGTATTCTTCCAAAGAGTAAAAAATGAAACCATCTTCTATAGTTCCAACGCCATGCTGATCTTGCACTGGAACGAGGATGGAGAAGTTACGCATTACGAACAAAGTATGCTCGATGAGTTCTTAAGCTTTAATCATAAGAAAGACTTACTTTCGCAAGACGACGCAGTCTCTTCACTTGTTACACGAGGTTATTTGAAATCGGGTTCTACTGTCATGCAGGTGAAATCAGGTTATTCAACACTCGTTCAGCTGACAGAAACTCAAGTATTTGCACCGACGTGGAATGTTCAGGTAAAATTGAAGGATGGAACGATAGAACATTACTTCATCAATGCGATTGAAGGAAAAATCATCGAGTTCCAATCGGATATATTAGAAGAACCAATAGAATAGGAGTTTTCCACATGCGATTTAGCATTTTGGCGAGTGGCAGTACAGGCAACTCGCTATATATAGAGACAGATGAGCATGCTTTTCTCGTAGATGCCGGCATGAGCGGTAAGAAAATTGAAGGTTTGCTCGGATCGATCAATCGCTCGATGAAACAAATTGACGGCATTTTCGTCACACATGAACACAGTGATCATATTAAAGGGATCGGCGTACTGGCCCGGAAGTATAAAACACCCATTTATGCCAACGCCAAAACGTGGCAGGCGATGGACTCACTTGTAGGAGAGATTCCCGTTGATCAGCGTTTCCACTTCGACATGGAAACGGTGAAAACATTTGGCTCACTGGATATCCAGTCATTTGCTGTATCCCATGACGCAGCAGACCCAATGTTCTATACATTCAATGAAGGTGACCGTAAACTGGCGATTATTACGGACACAGGCTACGTCAGTGACCGTATGAAGGGTCATATCCACGGAGCTGACAGCTTTGTATTCGAAAGCAATCACGACGTTAGCATGCTACAAATGGGACGTTATCCATGGTCCATCAAACGTCGTATACTAAGTGACGTGGGCCACGTATCGAACGAAGATGCAGCCGTCGCAATGAGTGAAGTAGTAGCTCAAAAAGAAGCGCATATTTATTTAGCCCATCTTAGCTTAGATAATAATATGAAAGACTTGGCGCGCATGAGCGTAGCACAAACCCTCGAAGATTGCGGTATTCGTGCAGGAGAATTTGTTCATTTGCATGATACGGATGCTTCAGAATCTACAGAGCTTGTGCTAGTCTGAAGTACTTGCGAAAAGCCTTGCTAAATTAGTGAGGCTTTTTGCATTTTCAAAGAGTTATTGGGGTACAGTACATGTAGGATTACTTTCTAATAAGGAGGAAATGCGAATGGATGATGAAAGAAGAGAAGAAAGAAAAGAAGAAACGGAATGGCAACAACCAATACCGCCGGTAGAACCAAAACGAAACGCAAAACGTAGAGGTAGTTTTTGGCCCGGCTTACTTGGCGCATTGTTGGGTGGTTTAATCGTATTTTTAGTCATGATGTACGCAACTGGCTCATCAAGTAATGACGATGTTGCAACATCTAAACAACCAGAAGACAAAACCAACTCGGAACATGCCCAAGTATCAATGGATATCTCAAGCGAAATTACCGATGTTGTAGGTGACGTCGCAAATGCCGTTGTTGGTATTACAAATATCCAGACAGTCCAAGACTTCTGGTCTTCCACAACATCTACTCAAGAAGCCGGATCAGGTTCTGGTGTCCTATATAAAAAAGAAGGCGAAAAAGCATATATCGTCACCAATCACCACGTCGTAGAAAATTCCGAACAACTTGAAATTAGTTTTGATGATGGTACTAAAGTTGAAGGGAAATTAATCGGCAGTGACCTATGGACGGACTTGGCTGTAGTCGAAATTGATGCAGAACACGTTGATACAGTGGTAGAATTCGGTGATTCAGATGCGTTAAAACGTGGAGAATCAGTTATTGCAATCGGTAACCCATTAGGACTTGGCTTTGCAGGGTCCGTCACAGTAGGTGTAATTTCAGGTAAAGATCGCTCCATACCAATGGACTTAAACAAAGATGGGAATATCGATTGGCAAGCAGACGTCTTGCAGACAGATGCAGCAATCAATCCCGGGAACTCCGGTGGTGCATTAATCAACATGGCAGGTCAATTGATCGGGATCAACTCCATGAAGATCTCTGAAGCAACAGTAGAAGGAATCGGATTGGCGATCCCAATCAATATTGCATTACCAATTATTGAACACTTAGAAGAAACAGGACAAGTAAATCGTCCAACAATGGGCGTATCGTTACTTGATCTTCAACAGATTCCCATTCAGCAACAGCAACAGACGTTGAACTTACCTGAAGAAGTAACTGAAGGCGTCGTCGTTACGGATGTCATATCAAATTCATCCGCATTAGAAGCAGGCGTGAAGAAGTATGATATAATTGTCCAGTTGGATGAAGAGAAAGTGACAGATATGGTCAGTCTACGTAAGTATTTGTATAATAAAAAAGAAATTGGCGATTCATTGAAAATTACAGTCTATCGGGATGGAAAGAAAGTAGACTTGGAAATGGTATTGAAAGACGGAAACACATTCTAAGAAAAAGTACATTGTCCACATAGTGAACAACTTTCCGCCCACATCAGGCATCTAGCGAAAATGCGCTATGATGCCTGATTTTTTATGAAGTTATCCAATTGTGGATAAAATCGAAATAATGTGTATAATATTGTGTAAAAGAAAATGCTCGGAAAAAACTAAATAAAATTAAAGTGACAAGTGTTAACCCCTTACAGGTCAATAGGTTGGAGTATTTTCATTTTTTATGGGAATTAGATAACTCTATTCAAATTACAAAACGAATAAAAAGTTATCCACATTCGTATGATACACTAATCAGAGAAATTGACATGTAGTACAGAACAAATAATCGGACACAATATGTAGATGGAGTTGTGGATATGTGCATAAGTATTGTGTATAACATTTAGAGGGCGAGTGGATAAACTGTGAATATATCAATTGTGACCGTGGGTAAGTTAAAAGAGAAGTATTTGAAACAAGGAATAGAAGAGTATTCTAAACGTCTGAACAGCTATGCAAAAATGCAATTAATCGAAGTGGCGGACGAAAAAGCACCTGAAACACTAAGCGAAGCCGACATGGAAATCGTTAAAAAGAAAGAAGCAGATCGAATTCTAGCGAAAATTGCACCAGACGCGCATGTCATTGCACTAGCAATCGACGGAAAAATGAAAACTTCTGAGGAATTCGCTGCGAGTATCGATTCGTTGATGACATATGGTAAAAGCAAGATCGTCTTTGTTATTGGCGGATCACTGGGGTTACATAGTAGTGTGCTGCAGCGTTCGAATGAGAAGTTATCGTTTTCTAAGATGACATTTCCGCATCAGTTGATGAAGTTGGTGTTGGTGGAGCAGATTTATCGTGGATTTCGGATTATTAAGGGAGAACCGTACCATAAATAGAAACAAAAAAGTTAAAGAAAGCTGTTGGAATGAAAAATTACTCTTTTTCATTCTGTTTCGTTCCTTATAGCCAGCTTGTACACTTCCCAGATTTTTTGAATACACTGTCAAAGGCTTCCAAACGCTAAAAAAACTAGAAGAGAAGGGTTTATGGAACAAACCCTTTTCTTCTAGTTTTACTTATGAGTTAGAATCAATTATTTTAGATTAGAGATATACTCTTTTAAAACAAGATGGACATAGTCTTGATTGGCCGAAGCAGTATCTGGATTATACTGACCGTTATTAGTTTTGTTATTGGAAAGAATGCGTATACCTAAAAAAGGAACATTGTAACTTTCGGAAATTTGTGCTGCAGCAGCACCTTCCATTTCTTCAACAGAAGTACCATACTTTTCATGGAACCAGTTTATGCGGTCTACTTCGTTATTCCACAGATCAGCGGATCCAATAATACCTTCAACAACTTTGCCTAGTTCATATTGGTCTTTAACCGCATTGGCTGCTGCCAATAATTCAACATCGCCATCAAAGTAGCGAATCTTTTCTGCATCAGGGTCTTCTCCGGCACTGCCTTCAGAAGCCATGAGGTCCATAGGCTTCCATAGTGATGGATCCATTCCTTCATTTTCTTCTGCAGACTCAGTCTTCATCGAACCGATATTGACGGTTTGTTTTCCTAAGACTATATCAAATACATGTAAGTCCGGATCATGTCCGCCTGAAGTTCCTTGATTGATAATCGCGATAGGATTGTACTTTTCAATTGCTAATGCAGTGGCGGCTGCAGTGTTTTCCATCCCTTTACTAGTCTTGGTAACAATTACAGGATAGTCATCGATAGTTCCTTTATAAAAAATAAAGTTTCCTGATTCTTCGACTTCCGCGTCACTTAATTTTTCAGCAAACTTCTCAGCTTCAATAGGCATGGGTCCTTGCACAATGATCGGACGTTGTTCAGTATCTGCTGTACTATTAGTAGTGGAGTTACAGCCTGAAACGATCGTTGCTAGAAAAAGCATACATATAATAACCCCAACTAACTTCATGTTCCTCAAAGATGATCCCTCATTCCTTAAATGATTTCATCGAATAGTATTCCTAAGCACACTACTTTCCCAGATGCGTGATGGATTTCATTAATCCAAACAGTAACGAATAGCTGTTACAGTATGATGATGCTAGAAACCGATTATGTATTAATTGATTCTTATTACTTATTAATATTTTATATGGAAAGTAGTGAAAAGTGCTATTACGATGAATACGTTATGATTATAGCAAAGGCATTTTATGCTTTCAACCGATATACGAACGTTTATTTAATTATTATTTATATTGTACGTTTTACGGTATGATCGTCCTTTCGCACATCATACGGATATAAAGAAATGTACTAAATTACGAACAATGGAGAAAAATTTCATACTGTTAAGATGTAATGACTCATGAGATAACTATAGAATATGGAAGTTTTATTCCGACTACGTTTTAATCTCTTATACATTGCCATCCTATACGTCAATGAGTGGGTATAGCCAAACAAAAATATGTACGAAAAGTTTGAGTAAGTATAGAATAGGACAGTTGGCATTTAGTTGTAGGAAGGATGATAAATTTGTTAAAAGCATACGCTTGGCTGACACTTTGTGTAATGGTGTGGGGCAGTAATTTTGTTTTTGGGAAGATGCTGGTTCAAGACTTTTCTCCGGCTCTCCTAACTTCGCTCAGACTATTGTTTATTGTATTATTTCTGATTGGATTGTCTTTATATAAATTGCATGTGAAACGATTAAATAAATATGATTTGCTGGCAGTACTTTTTCTGGGTGTGTTCGGCGTTTTTATTAACCAGTGGTCTTTTTTTGCTGGATTAGAAACAGCTGATCCAACAACTTCTGCACTAATCTTGGCAACTACGCCCATTTTAACTGCTGTATTAGCAGCCATTTTTTTAAAAGAAAAGTTAACAATTCGTATGTTATTTGGATCTATTGTTGCCATCATAGGTATTTACTTTGTTGTAGCAAAAGGAAATATATCCTCTTTACATATCGATAAAGGTTTATGGTGGATTGTAGTTACGATGATTACATTCGCTATGCTAATTATCGTGACGAGACTCCTTTCCAATAGAATGGATCCGCTTGCCATTACTTTATATTCAAATGTTGTCGGACTGGTTATATCAGTTCCTTTTATTTTTTTACTTGATACGCCCATACGAATAAGTATAAAGGTATCGGATTGGTCATTTCTAATTATAACTGCCGTTGTGGTACACGGTATCGCCATGTTGATTTGGAATAATAATATTCGATATGTTGATGCTTCAAAGGCTTCCATATTATCTAATTTAGAACCTTTTGTAGCAATGATCATGGGTTTGATCTTGCTGTATAAACCAATAACCGGAGCAGAAATTGTCGGCTCATTGTTTATAGTGGGAGGAGTAGTGCTATCAACGTATCAGCGAAGAAAGCTAAAGCTGATAGAAATAACGAAGCCTGCAGGAAGAAAATTTTAAGTTGTACTAAATATAGATCAGTTCCTAAAAATGAATTGGAAACGTTGACTTGTTACCGAGAATTACTTTTCAGAAGATAGCTAAAGGGGTGGGTTATATTACTTGGCGTGGTAGCGCTTGCGCTAGTCAAGTCCCGCGACAGTAACATATGTGGAGAATCACATCAGAAGTAAATTACTTGTTATACAAAAACGGCCTCTTTCAATAATGCAGATACATGTTCTGCAAAAGAAAAGGGGCCGTTTCATTCTGTATGCTTTTAAGTCAGTTCAGGGAATAAGTAATATAATATATCCGTCGTCACTCGACGTGATTCACCTTTATAAGGGTAAATATGCATATACATCGACGGGTTAAAGTTCGCTTCAATGATGCCATAGGCGCCTGGATTTGCTGCTGGCACATCGAGGTCCTCAATAATCAAATCGATACCGCTAATTTTTGCGCCCAGAGCGGCTACTGCATCTACTGCAATCTTTTTATAATCGTCGGTAAACTGATCGGTGACATCAATCGAGTCTCCGCCAGTACTGACGTTGGAATTCTCACGCAAGTAGACGATTTCGCCGTCTTTGGGAATCGAATCTAGTTGATAACCTTGACCTTTTAGCATAAGAACCTCTAGTTCGCCCAGTTGAATAAGTTCTAATGGCGTGCGGTGGTCTGTACCTCTTAGTGGATCTCGGTTTTTTTCTTCAACGAGTTCCTTAATCGTGTGTGTGCCGTCGCCTGTGACGTTTGCAGGCACGCGCAGCATGATCGCAAGTACTTTATCGTGTAACACGAAGAAACGGTACTCTGTGCCGTCTAGGAACTCTTCTACCAAGACAGACGAGTCTTCGTCGAATGCGAGTGTGATCGCTTTCTCGTAGTCCTCATAACTGGCACCATCTTTAAAGATGGATATGCCTATTCCATAGTTCGTTGTTTTTGGCTTCACAACGAAAGGTGTCTTAGCAAACATATCAAAGGCACGCAATGCATCTTCGATATTACTGAACTCGTCACCACCTGGTACACGATAGCCTTCTTGGTGAAGAATTTTCTTCGTGACCGTTTTATTTTCCATAATCAAAGTAGAGACATACGTATCTTTACTCGTCATGTTACCGTTCTTGACGAACTCTACATGGTCTCGTAATTTCAGCTTTAAGAACTGATCTTGACGGTCTAAAATTTCTACTTTGATACCTTGCTGAAATGCATCAAACATGAGAATCTGCGTAGACAATTCCATATCGGTAAAGCCCGTTAACTCATATGGTTTTTCCCATAGATTCGCGTGGGTTTCTTTTGCAATTTCTATAGCTACCTGGCTTTGACTACTTTTTTGGCTTTCCGTGTACAATCTGCCAGCTAGAGTCTTCGAAGGATCTTCTAGCATAGCTCTCAAATTGCTAAATAACGAGTCAGAAACAGGGAAGTCCAATTCCTTAGACAACTTTTCCATACCTTCAACTAGCTCGTAAGCTTCTGCTTCAAACGCTGTATGTGACAATGGATGCTCAAGCGCAACTACATCATTACGTGCATCGCCGACTTTTCCATACTCATCACTTTCTAGATGTTCATCTTTCTGCAGAAGATACAGTGAGAAAATGTGCAGGAATTCCACTTGTTCATAACTGATTCCATTCGTCTCAAAAGGATTTAAATCAATATTTCGTAATTCTACATAACGGACGCCCTCGGTCAAGAATTTCTCTACGCGCTCGCTTCCACGTAAGCGCATAGCGGTATAGAATTCTTTTTCTTCCACAAGCAAACCTCTATTTACAACACAAGATAAATCTTCAATATACCTCTCTATCGAGCTGAATGAAACTTTCACATCATCGTGATTCACATAGCCAAATCTGCTGCTTCTAATACTTCTAACCGGTTCATTAGGCTGATCATCACATCCGTAGAAGTTCTCATTACTGATAGGGGAGGCACCATAAAAGTACGTCACGAGCCAGCGGTAGTATAAATAATTTCTAGTAAGTTTTAAGTAAATGTTTGTTTTGAAGTATTGATAATTGTCGATTTCGGACTGTAAATTAAATAGTTTCTCGAGCAATTCATCACTGAATTCAAAGTTAAAATGAATGCCACAAATCATTTGTTTCCGGCGACCGTATGAATTAGCCAAAGAGCGTCGATAGAGAACATTTTCAAAGTTATCCAGTTTCGCAATTATGATGTCTTCCTCTTTTTCAGGAAGTGCAGGTGGCATGCTTAAAGGCCATAGCATTTCACCTTTGCCCATGGAGCGGTATGCCACATCATGGATAGCAGATAAATAATTAAATAATTCGTCCCGTGTGTTCAGGACAGGCGTGATCAATTCCATTTGCGTTTCCGAGAAGTCGCGCTGAATATACGGATGTTCATCTGCCATTCCAATGCTTGTAGGGTGATCCGTCGTCGCTAAATTTCCCGCAAGATCCACGCGTTGGCCTTCTTTTTCAATACCATACCGAGCTTTTAGAACATACGGCTTCACACGTTCATCGGCTAACATTTTCTTTAGATCCATCGTAACTGTCCCTCCTATGTAAAAGATTTTAATACGTTCCTTCTATCTTAATTCATATACTCTAAAAAACAAAAACATCCACATTATAAGCAATGTGGACATTCGGAATGTAGGTAAATAAAATAGTTACAGGCACTGTTGATAGATGCTGCAGGGAAACGCATTCCCATAAGCATGGCTCAAACCACGCCCTCTGGAAAGCGTCCTCCCTGGAATTGAAATCCCATGCAGTATCCTACTTCAACTATCTACATTTATTCAAGTGATCCCAAGTTCTGCATATGGAAAGCAAAGTGTTCCTCTAAGAAGGAAGAGATGAAGAAATAGCTATGGTCATAGCCCTCTACTTTGTTATATTCCACTGCTTGATTATGCTGCTTCGCATTTTCAAGGAACGGTTTCTCATTCAACTGCTCCGGGTAAAAGCCATCTGCAGTTCCTTGCGTGATCAGGATTGGCGGAATACCTGCTATCTTCACTAGCTCAGCAGTGTCCCACTCTTTCCACGTCGTTTTGTCTTCACCTAGGTACGCCGTAAACGCTTTGATCCCCCAAGGAACATCACTCGGACTTGAAATTGGAGAGAACGCGGAAATCGCTTTGAAACGATCTGCATTCTTCATTCCGATCATCAATGCACCATAACCACCCATCGAGTGACCCATAATACTTTCTTTACCCGAGAAGTTAGGCACTAGAGTAGCAGCAATTTCACTAAGCTCCTGCGTTATATATGAATACATTTGATAATGCTTTGCCCATGGCTCTTCTGTTGCGTTTAGATAAAAGCTCGCACCTTGTCCAAGGTCAAATGCTTCATCGTTCGCTACGTCTTCTCCGCGCGGTGATGTATCTGGAATAATCACTGCCGCTTGATGTTTTTCAGCCAAGCTTTGGAAACCACTTTTTTGACTGAAGTTATCATCGGTACATGTTAATCCCGATAAAAACCAAATGAGCGGTAGTTCTTTTTGTTCTTTATTTGACGGTAAGAAGATACTAAATGTCATATCACACTTGAGGACTTCTGAATAATGGTTGTACTTGTTTTGTTCCCCACCAAAAGATCGTCTTTGCTCAACGCGTTCTACATTCATGATCTCACTCTCCATATGTTAGTATTGATCGAATTGATTCACCTTTATGCAGTAAATCAAATGCTTCATTGATATCCGTGAAGTTTAGTTGGTGTGTAATGAATGAATCTAAATCAATTTCACCGTCCATGTAGTCATCAATCATCCCTGGCAATTCGGTTCTGCCTTTTACTCCACCAAATGCAGAACCGCGCCATACGCGACCTGTAACTAGTTGGAATGGACGAGTATGAATTTCTTTACCAGCACCTGCAACGCCAATGATGACACTCTCGCCCCAACCTTTATGGCAGCATTCAAGAGCGGCTTTCATGACTTCAACATTACCGATACACTCGAAACTGTAGTCTACGCCGCCATCCGTCATGTCTACAATGACTTCTTGGATGGGCTTATCGAATGTAGAAGGGTTGATGAAATCTGTTGCGCCCATCTTCTTCGCTAGTTCAAATTTATCTTCATTGAGATCGATTGCAATGATACGGCTTGCTTTTGCTTGCTTTAGTCCTTGGATAACGGCCAAACCAATAGCTCCGAGACCGAAAACTGCTGTAACTGCACCTTCTTCTACTTTCGCAGTCTTATGAACAGCCCCGATACCCGTAGTGACGCCACATCCAAATAGACAAACTTTATCAAGTGGTACGTTGTGGTCTTCCACTTTAACTAAGGAGATCTCAGACACGACAGTATACTCACTAAATGTGCTCGTTCCCATGTAGTGATAAATAGGTTCTCCATTGTAAGAGAAGCGAGTCGTACCGTCAGGCATTAATCCTTTACCTTGTGTTTCGCGAATTGCACCGCATAGGTTAGTTTTACCGGATAGACAGAATTTACATTTCCCGCATTCAGGTGTGTAAAGTGGAATTACGTGATCGCCAGGTTTAACGGAAGTGACTCCTTCACCTACTGAAACTACGACACCAGCGCCTTCATGACCTAACACGGCAGGGAATACTCCTTCTGCGTCATCGCCAGATAATGTATATGCGTCTGTATGACAGACAGAAGTGTAAAGAATTTTGACTAATACCTCATTAGCTTTTGGTTCTTCTACATCGATTTCTACAATTTTAAGTGGTTCTCCAGGTTTAAATGCTACAGCTGCTCTACTTTTCAAATGAAACCCTTCTTTCTTTTGCTTTATAGTGTTTACATTTCTATCTTTACATATTATAATTCACCATGCAATACTGACTCTTTTGTCACTATGAACATGAATAGTATAGAAAGAAGTGAAGCAATATGATCATTCATTATAAAGATAAGCAGTACTTCACAAGCAAGGATTTAGCATTGTCCGTCATTGGAGGACGTTGGAAAATTGCGATCATCTGGTGCTTACTGCACGAAACGCCATTGAGACTAAGCGAAATACAGAAAAAACTTCCTGATGCCAATCAACGTATGCTGATCAGACAGTTACGTGAATTAGAAGAAGATAAAATTATTACGCGCTACGTCTATCCCGTTGTGCCGCCAAAAGTGGAGTATAAATTAAGTGAAATTGGCTTATTATTGGAACCAGTCGTTACATCGATTTGTGATTTTGGCGATCAGTTTATGCAAACAATTGAAAAGGAACCAGATCCAACGTCAGTCGACTGAATGAAGACAAATTATAACGAATCAGGCTATACTAAGAATTACAGCTATAGACTAGAGAGGGTACAGGTGATGATATGAATAATAATGATATTTTAAGCAGATTACGCTATGCACTGGATCTAAAAGATTCGGCAGTGGTAGAAATGTTTGCGTTAGGCGGACTGAAGACAAACAGGGCAGAAGTCAAAGAAATGCTGACGAAAACGAATGAGGATAGCACGGATGAAATGCAGATGAATGAATATGCAAAAGAAATTGACAACATGATGTTAGAGTCATTCTTAAATGGTTTGATTAGCTCCAAAAGAGGAGTACCGGAGAATACCAGTAATGCTCCACAGCCATTTCTTATGTCAGAGGAAGGCCATCGGAATGTCAATAATATTTTGCTAAAGAAAGTTAAAATTGCGTTATCTCTTACAAGTGAGGATATGCTCGATATTTTAGAAAATGCAGGGGTAACGATTTCTAAAAACGAATTGAGTGCTGTTCTTCGTAAAGAAGGCCATCGAAATTATAAACCGTGTGGCGATCGATATGCGCGTAACTTCTTAAAAGGATTGGCTATTCGTTATCGCGATCAAGACAACGAGGATTAATAGTTTTAATGATGAATATAAAGAGTTAGGAGTGTTAGAAAGATATGTTCAAGCGTAATAAAGCATGGTATTTCCTAATAAGTGTAATGGCGTTGGCCGTACTTTTAGTAGGGTGTGGGAAAGCGACTGAAGAACAACAAGTCGAGACACCGAATGAAGAATCTACAGAGCAACCTAAAGGAGCAGCGGTTGATTACTCGGCAGATGTAAAAGAGAACCCCATCGTGACAATCACGATGGAAAACGATGAGCAGATCGTCTTAGAGTTAGAGCCGACTGTTGCACCGAATACAGTAGCGAACTTCATTTCTTTAATTGAAGATGGCTATTACGATGGCTTGATTTTCCACCGTGTGATTCCAGGCTTTATGATTCAAGGCGGAGATTCATCCGGTGACGGCTCAGGTGGTCCAGGATACGCTATTGATGGAGAATTCTCTTCAAATGGCTTTGAAAATAATATGAAACATGAGCGCGGTGTGATTTCGACTGCACGGACGCAAGATCCGAACTCCGCAGGGTCCCAATTCTTTATTATGACAGACGATAACACTTCACTTGATGGCGAGTATGCGGCTTTCGGTAAAGTAACGGAAGGCATGGAGACAGTGGATGCTATCGTAGCTAATGAAACAGATGCTATGGACAAGCCTATTGAAGAGCAGAAAATGAAGACAGTTGAAGTAGATACAAAAGGTTTTGACTACCCTAAACCAACTACACATTAATCAGAAACAAAACGCAGTAGGCAATTGAGCCTGCTGCGTTTTTTATATAGCATGTTCATTTATTTCCCGTAAAATACACTCATCTAAGAGAATGTGCATAGTAAAGAATTTGACTGTTACTATATACATATCTATTCCTTTTTTACTTGTTTTAACACAGCTACGATGAGGAAGCTGACGATGACTAATAATAACCAAGAACTTAATTTACCTATGCCAACGAGATGCCATGTCTCGCTTTGATTGGGATAAGTCCAAGCACCGAAGAAAGTAGCAATGTTTTCAGCTACCCAAACGAAAAAGCCGATTAATATGAATGAGAGAGATAATGGCATACGGTACTGGGTTTCGTTTATCCAATAGCTCACCGAGGCACGCCAAAAAATAAGTAGTACTAATGCGGACAACCACCATCTTATATCGATCCAATAATGATGTGTGAAGAAGTTTCCATATATTGCGATGGCAAGCGGAACAACTGCCCAGAGCGGAGGCCATTGAATTAGGCTGACATGTAATCTTCTCCAAGCTTGGCATAAATAGCTTGCCACACTCGCATACATGAAGCCGCTGTATAAAGGAACACCGAAAACTTTGAAAAAACCTTCTTCAGGATAAGACCAGGAACCCATATGTACTTTAAATATCTCTAAAGCTAGGCCTATAATATGAAATAACGTAATCACTTTAAGTTCGTCACGTGTTTCGAGTCCAGATTGTACCATCCACCACTGAGTTCCGATGAAAATGAGGAGTAGCCAGTCGTATCGTGGCAAGAAAGGTAAAGGTATGATTTGTGTAAGTGCCAGTGAACTGAAGATGATAACAGGGAAGATGCAAGCTAAAGCTTGTTGCCATCCAAAATTAAAGAGTTGTCGTGTAGAATTCATTGTCTTATTACGTAATACCTGAATATTCATATGCCACCGCCTATTTATTCATAATGGAGATTAGTATGACGCTCATATAATAGTGTAGGTTCATTTACGAATAGATGTTTCACGTGAAACATTGCAGATTAGTGGAAGCGGGTGATCGGTTTTGAGTAGACAGATAATTGATGCGCATATTCATTTGGATATGTATGAAGAGGAAGATCGGCTTCAAATCTTGAGCGAATTAGAAGAGAATGATGTAACTTCGATAGTGGCGGTATCAAATGACTTTGCATCTTCCGTTAAGCAATTAGAGCTTTCGAAAATAGATAGACGAATTAAACCCGCTATAGGTTATCATCCCGAACAAGCTCTACCGAGCGAAAGTGAGCTTTCAGCTATTCTGCGATTGATTAATGACAATGCAGATTGTCTCACAGCGATTGGAGAAGTGGGGTTGCCTTATTATTTACAAAAAGAGCAAGCAGACTTAGACGTAGTACTATATAAAGAAGTGTTGGAATGCTTTGTTCGGAAGGCGGCTGAATATAACTTGCCAATTGCCTTACATGCCGTTTATGAAGATGCCGATATAGTGTGTGAGATGTTGGAACAGTATTCAATCCCGAAAGCACACTTTCACTGGTTTAAAGGGGACGATAGAATAGTGCAACGGATTGTTTCGAACGGTTATATGATTTCTGTGACGCCAGAAGTTACGTATCGGAAAAAGATTCAGCATATCGTTAAACAAGTTCCGTTAACTCAGTTAATGGTAGAGACAGATGGACCATGGCCTTTTGAATATACTTTCAAAGGAAAATTAACACATCCCTCCATGATGCATGAAAGTATGAACAGTATTGCCAGAGTTAAAGGTGTAACTGTTGATGAAGCGTATAAAGAAATCTATGAGACTACACAACGGTTCTTTTGCATATAAAACGGAGACACGCATCAAGCCGCGTGTCTCCGTTTTATCTAAGTACAAAATTTATGAGCAAATCACAATAATTTTATGTGGAGTAGTTTGCGGAGGGATACTCTTTGTAGTTGCACTATATAAAACTATCAAATTCCGCTCTGCTATATTTCCTGTGAAATACTGACCATTTGTCGAAAGTATTTCAGTTTGCGGAGACAGATTAAGTTGAAGCGTTCCATCACTACTTTGCAAGCGACGATTGAAGTAGTCAACTTTCACGTTTTCACGCCTGGAATCTTTGGACATAACTACCGCTCTAAATTGAGGGGGATAAATCATAGGCGTGGCAGCGTCGGCATCATAAAATCCTGTAACGCGATCCCCTACATGAACTTTCACATGATTAACGAAATAAGTTGTAGGCTCTACTACAAAGTTGACGACATTTCCTCGACCATTGTCGACCGTCATTAATACGTAGCAACCTGCGTCCTTATTTTGCCCTGTATAAAAATCACTTATTACCATTACGACACCACTGAAAGACTGAAGATTCATCGTAATACCCCTTTCATTCCTAAATCGTATCTATCTAGACTATGCGAAGCGTCCAATTTAGTGACTAGTTGAAAATCCTACAGCATAAATTGAAATAATTTTCCAAAAACCAATTGACATTACCAGCAAAACACTATATATTAAATGATAACTGTTCTCATTTGTGCGCTTTGAAAGTCACATACTTGTCATAGTCTACTAGATGATTGAGTTGCAATGATTTGTGTATGGGGCGATTTATGAGATAATTTAGAAGTGGAAATATATCCAGTGACTGGAAGCCGGTTGGTGGATTTATGTAGCATAAATATAAACAAGTGAGAGGGGATTATGTCCAAGTGAGAAAAGCATTTTTATACTTTTTAGTTGTAAGTTTTTTCGTGCTGACAATAGGGCTGCCGCAAGCATCCGCTAAAATAGCAAACGGTACCCAGCAATTAAATTATCAAGTTAATCAGCCGGACAGCACTAATGCATCTATTGCGAATGATTACTTCCAAAAACCGGCACTTGTAACGGTAACGAATGGTTCTGCCATCGTACAGCTTACGCTTAAGAACAGTTCTTGGATTACAAAGTTCGAGCCAGCAGGCGGAGCAGAAGTAGTCAATGAAGACCTGAAGGCAGATACGCGTGTTGTAGAGTTTAGCGTAAGTGATATTTCAAAGCCAATTAAGATCCCGATGAAAGTGGACGTAGAGCATATCAATTACCACCACGAGTATACAGTTGATTTGGTGTTCGAGGATAAGAGTGCCGTGACACCACCGGCAGTAAAACCACCTGCAACTACTACTACCCCACCACCTAACACAAATACCAACACTAGTACCAGTACAGTCACAAAAAAGCCAACTACTCAAGTACCAGTTAAGAATCCACAAACCAGTGATCCAACGCCGTACCTATTAATCTTTGTATTGGCAGGTTCTGCATTTTTATTGTATAAAACTAGATTTCATAGAAAACAGGGGGAACAATAATTATGACGAAAAAAACATCATCTCGCGCGACGAAAGTAGTACTTGCTTCATTACTAGCAGCTTCCATTGCTATTCCAACAGCAGCATCCGCTAACCCGATCAGCACAAGTGACCGAGCAGCATCTGCTTTGACACAGGCGGTAGCAGTGGATCAAGTGATTGATTTTCATGTTTATAAATCAGGGACGACTACACCAGAACCTGCAATCAGCAGTCACCTAGTGCCACAGGGTACATTGGTAGAAAAAGACGGAGTGACATATGTGCAGGTAACAGTGCCAGCTGGTTCAGCTCCCATGATTGCTGGTCTACAAACGTTGCAAGGGAAAGAACTTGTAGATGCCACTAGTGTGGAAAATACTGATGGGACAGTAATGTATAGCTTCCCGGTAGAAGTGGATAAAGTGAACTCTGGGAAAATACACGTTAAAACACCTGTTCATGAAATGTGGTATCCATTTGATTTCAAAGCAACAGTTGCTAAAGCAGATACAGACGGAGAAGCAATCAGCAATGTGAACGTAAAAGTATATAAAGATGGAACAACGGAAGAGTCCATTATGAATAATTATATGTCGCCAGTTGCATCTGTGAAGAAAGTAACGGACGGTAACGAAGTGACAGTAACTTTCCCTAAAGGCGACTATATCCACGGATTTAAAATCTCTGGTAAGGATGTACCTGTAGCAACAGATGATAAATCAACAGGCGAACGCACATATACATTCAAGGTAGCGGATCTAACGAAGTTAGTGAATGCTGATCTACACGTTATTGTAAATGAAGGGCCTATCAAATATGATTCAAACCATAAAGTACAAATTGGTCTTGATGGTGCAAAACCAACTGTAAACCCGTTTAAAGACATCGCCAAAGACGGGAACAAAGATGCAATCCTAGCTCTTTATAACAAAGGAATTGTCAAAGGTGCGGACAGGTTCAATCCACGTAACAACATCACACGTTCACAGTTCGCATTGATGGTTGCACGTGCGTTAAACTTGGAATCTACTAAGGACGCAGGTTTTAAAGATTTAGACAAAATTACGGATAAAGAACGCCTAAGCGCAATCAATGCTCTTGCAGAGGCAGGTATTGTGCAAACGAATGAAAAGTTCAATCCGAACCATACATTGACTCGTCAGCAAGGTGCATTGATGTTATACCGTGCAATTCAATTTGCAGAAGGTAAAGAAATCAAAAAAGGTGATACAACTCTCCCATTCTATGCAGATGGAAAAGCAATTACAGATCCTGAAGCGAAGCAAGCATTTGCATTGTTGTACGCAGAAAAAATCATGACAGGTGCCCCTCAGCCAAACGGTAAAGTTTTGATCAGCTCAGGCAGTTCATTACAACGTACACAAATGGCTAAAATTTTATATGGTTCATTAGAATTTATGAATAAATAAGAACGAATACAGATACTTCCTTTCGCTTTTTTAAAAGCGGAAGGAAGTTCCTGTCGTTTTACATGATATGTAAAGGAGTGTACGTCTGAAATGAAAAGAATGGTTTTGTCACCTCTACTTTTGCTACTCATCTCTGCGTGGCTTCCTTTTCATTTTGTAAACGCAAACGAAAGGAAAGAAATTGCAAATGACGTGCATCAAGTTGAACTAAGTTTTCTATCACATGAAGCCGAGGGTACAAATATTTTATTTACTAAGCAGGCTACGTTAACTGTTAAGGAAGGTCGCTATACATTATCTATTGCGGCGAAGAAAGATCACATCCTAATGCAAATCACTGCCGTGCAGCAAGGAAACAAAACGAGCACGCGTCTGGATCGAACAGAAAACTTAGTTCAGTTTGATATAGAGGATGTACAACAAAAGATTGAACTCACGGGCACATATCGTTTGCCGAAAGAACATGCACAGCAATCTTTTTCATATGAAGTGTTGATCAAGGAGCAGTCATTACCACCGTTTGATCAGATTCAACCAGCACAGTCCATTCAACCGGGTGACGATACCGTACACTACCGATTGCTTTCAGATGGTAAACCGTCGGCACTGAACGACTATGTTAATCAAGTACTGCACGTTATTAAACGTGACAATCGATACTTTGCACAGTTAGAGATTCTTCAACCGAGTAAGGTTAAAGGCTTCACAGTAGAGCAGCAAGGGAATTTAGTGGAACCAAAAGTGGTATCACAAAACAAGACACGTATTGTGCAGTTTGAAGTAGAAGATTTCCAGAAGGGGACTCGTATTTGGATGAAAGTGAAGGAATCTGAGAACTCGCATGTACAGGAAGAGTTTTTGCAAATAGCTTTCAATCAGCAACAGATAGCGAAGTTTTTGAACAAAGTACCTTCAAACAACAAAGCAGTATCTTCATTGACTAAGCGAACTGAGCAACCTAAAAACCCCACTACTCCAATTAAACAAAACACGAATGAAAAAGAAAAAAATATAGAAAAGTCATCTGAAGAAAAAGAACAAAAACAGGACGAGTTACCGCCTCTTCTTCCTGAAGTGCAATTGGAATTCGATCGTACAGTGGATGATGTGAAGGAAGAACCAGCTGAGGTCGTTACGCAAGTAGCAAGCGAACCGGAAGAACTGGCAACTCATGCACAAGATGAACAAACGATTCCCTTTGATATAATAAAAATGGGAATACTGTTTACATTATGTATGTT
The DNA here is from genome assembly GCF_002743165.1 of Sporosarcina sp. P19. Lineage (NCBI taxonomy): Bacteria > Bacillati > Bacillota > Bacilli > Caryophanales > Caryophanaceae > Sporosarcina > Sporosarcina sp. P19. The sequence continues at coordinate 54,358 of NZ_PDYR01000004.1, forward strand.
GTCGGGTGTCTTATTGATACGTCGACTACTAAAGAGAAATCACGTGATGAGTAATGAATAACGAGTGGAGGATTACAACGTGCAAAAAAAGTGGAGATATGTATGGCTGATGTTGGTAGTCATGACAGCAGCTATTATCGCAGGGTGCGGCAATGATAAAGAAGAGAAAGCTGTTTCAGCAGATACCGCCGAGAAAAGTGAAACCGCTGAAACAAGTGATCAGCGAATTATTGCGGGCACTGTAGTCATCGCGGATATTCTGGATAAGTTAAATATAGATGCCATCGCTATTCCTGAAACAGAAAAAGAATTGCCGAGCCGGTTTGATGGTCTTCCAACCATTGGCAATGCCATGACACCGGATATGGAAATTGTGAAATCAATGAATCCAACAGACTTTTTATCCGTTTCTACATTGGAATATGACCTCGAAGACGGCTTTGAACAATTGAAAATCCCGGCAACATTTTTAAATTTTCAAAGTGTGGACTCGATGATACAAGAAATCCAAGGTCTTGGAGAGCGCTATGATCGTAAAACACAAGCAGATAAATTAGTAGGGGACTTACAGAAAAAGATTGAAGCTGCCGAAGTAGTGGCAGCGAATCGCAAAGGTCCAAGAGTATTAATATTATTAGGTATCCCAGGTAGTTACTTAGTCGCGACGGAAAACTCCTACGCGGGTGATCTCGTAAAACGTGCTGGTGGAACGAATGTCATGGAAGGTCAGGATCCTGAATACTTATCGTCCAATACTGAGTATCTTCATAATAGTAATCCAGATATTATCTTGCGTTTATCACATGGTATGCCAGATGAAGTCGTGGAAATGTTCAACGAAGAGTTCCAAACGAATGATGTATGGAAGCATTTTGATGCGGTGAAAAATGGGAAAGTCTATGATTTGGAAGAAGAGTTATTCGGTACAACCGCTTCATTGCAAGTACCTGAAGCATTAAGTGAGCTAATGAAGATTTTCTATCGATAACTCGATGAATTTCGTTTGAAAAGGAAGGCCGTCATGAGAAAAAGAATTGCTAGTTATGTAATCGTATCCCTACTGCTCGTCGTAACCATCGTATATTCGGCTACGACAGGTAGTATTAAAATGGGGTTCTTTGAATTTTTCGGTGCGCTCTTTGAACAGGGCAACAGTCAGATGGAAGCAGTTCGTGACTTGCGCTTTCCGCGGATGATTGTGGCGTTATTTGCAGGCGCGGCATTGTCAGTATCGGGTGTCTTGTTGCAGTCTGTAATGCGTAACCCCCTTGCGGATGCAGGAATTATCGGGATATCTTCCGGTGCTGCATTCGTGCAGTTATTCATTATTTCGTTCTTTCCGGCGCTCTTTTTCATGACGCCTTTATTTGCATTTATGGGTGGGGCCTTCGCGTGTTTTCTGGTCTTTGCATTATCGTGGAAATCAGGTCTTAGCCCGTTGAAATTAATTCTTGTGGGAATTGCGATCAATGCAATGTTCACTGGTCTCACCGAAGCGTTCATTAGCTTTGGTGGTTCGTTGAATGTCTCAGCCTCAAGTGTGATTGGTTCGAATTTAACGATGCGTACATGGAGCGATGTATTGACCATTGCGACATACGGAACTATCGGATTGGTTCTGGCATTTGCATTGTACAGCTGGTGTAACTTATTAGTGCTACAGGATAAGACCGCAAAGAGTATCGGCTTCCATGTCGCGCGTGCTCGTTTACTCATTGCGGCAGTAGCTGTTTTACTAGCAGCGATTTCGGTCGTAGTGGCGGGTGTGATTTCATTCGTCGGTTTACTTGTACCGCATATTGCCCGCAGATTAGTAGGCTATGACCATAAGGTGCTTATACCGTTCACAGCGCTTTTAGGAGCATTGATAATTTTGTTGGCTGATACGCTCGGTAGAACGATCGTGGCGCCGCTTGAAATACCTGCTTCGACGTTGATGGCGATCATCGGCGGACCGTTCTTAATATTCTTACTGCGAAAAGAGTGACCTGTTATGGAAATGAAGCGCATTATTGTATCGCATGATAATATAAACAATCACTTGGATGATGTCTCGACGTCTATTTCTAAAGGCAAAGTGACAACGATCATCGGACCAAATGGTTGTGGGAAATCGACATTACTAAGTGTACTTTCACGAAGTAATATACCGAAGTCGGGGACGGTATCACTGGAAAATCGTGATTTAGTAATGTTTAAGCCGAAAGAGTTTGCGAAGAAGTTAGCGATTGTTTATCAGCAGAATGAAGTGCCAAAAGATTTGACGATTGAAAAACTGGTCGGCTTTGGTCGGTTGCCACATAAAACGTTATTGCAGCGAAACCAAGAAGAGGATCGCAAGGCAATAGACTGGGCATTGTCCGTGACGAATCTAACAGACAAACGCCATAATGACTTAGAAGCATTATCGGGTGGAGAGCGTCAGCGTGTATGGATTGCGATGGCACTAGCACAGCAGTCAGAAATACTGTGCCTAGATGAGCCCACAACTTATTTGGATATTTATTATCAGATTGAATTATTGGAGCTTGTAAAATCACTAAACGAAGACTATGGATTAACGATTGTCATGGTATTGCATGATATCAATCAGGCGATTCGGTACAGTGATGAGATTATTATGATGAAGAATGGTCGAATCATTGCAGAAGGTCCGCCACGTGAAATCATTACAAAAGATGTCATCAAAGAAGTATATGGAGTTAACGCTGTCTTCAAGGAAGATGACGAATTAGGTCTTTATATGATGTCTCTTGGTATTTAGGAGGTAAGCTGATGAAGAAACGCCTGTCGAAACTGATGCCACTCGTTTACCTGGCAGTCTTTCTCTACTCAGGCTATTTACTCGTGCAGTATTTGTATACATACGTGGAATCAGCCAGCTCATTGAAGGAAACGCAACAGATGTACGAGACGGCGTTAGAAAGTACAGCTCAGGTTGCTGTAACGGAAGACGCCAAAAAAGATCCCTCGGAAGATGATTCGATGCGTCCACAATTTGAAGAATTAAATAAAGTGAATCAAGATATCGTGGGTTGGATTTCAGTAGAAGGTACCAATTTGCATAATCCGATCTTGCAAGCTGAAGACAACGACTTTTATTTAAATCGTAACTTCACACGAGAAAATAGTCGCGCAGGCAGTGTCTTCATGGACTATCGGAATGATATTACGGATATGAGCCACAACACGGTCCTTTATGGTCATGCGATGCGAAACGATACGATGTTCGGTAGCTTGAAGAAATTTGGAGATCAAGACTATGCAGACGAACATCCCGTTATTTATTTCGATACATTGTATGAAGGGTATGATATTGAAGTATTTGCAGCATACGAAACGACGATTGACTTTTATTATATCGAAACAGATTTTCAGACGGACGAGCAATTTTCGGAGTTTCTAGAGGAAGTAGAATCGCGTTCTCTAATTGATATGCCTGTTGAAGTAGGGGTGGATGATCGGATTGTGACACTGTCGACTTGCAATAACTCTGTGAATAGTAAAGATAAACGCTATGTAGTGCAGGGGAAATTAGTGAAGCGCTAACGTATATAGATAGAATGAGGAGTTGCTCTTACAGGGTAGCTCCTTTTAATTTCTTTAACGATTCGTCTGGTAATGATACGATAGGATAAAACGATGAGGTGGGGGACTTCATGGACTTGGATCGACTGCAAAGTAAGTTATATGAAAATAAATCTTTATTCATCGGAGAAGATACTGCATTCCGTTCCGCTGTAATTATTCCGTTAGTAGAAGCGGAAGGGGAATGGCATGTACTGTTTGAGGTGCGTGCCTTCACGATGAGGAAACAGCCAGGAGACATCAGTTTTCCAGGTGGCAAAATCGATGTAACGGATGCGTCACCTATGGAAGCAGCTTTACGGGAGATGCACGAAGAGCTCGGAGTTGATCCGAAGACCGTACAGATGATAGGAGAGCTAAGTCCGTATATTGCGTCGCCTTCATTTGTCGTCTATCCGTTCGTGGCGGTTGTTGATTATCATGAAATTATTCGAAGCTATAATAAAGACGAGGTGGAGGAGGTATTCTCAATTCCATTAAAGTGGCTTGCGGAACATGAGCCATACATGCATATGGTAGCAATTGAAACAGCACCGCCTAAAAACTTCCCGTTCGAAAAGATTATGAATGGAGATCGGTATAAATTCAGAAGTCATTCTCTTGAAGAATGGTTTTATGAGTATGGTAATTATACAGTTTGGGGATTGACGGCTAGAGTGTTAAAGCATTTTATCGATATCGTGAAGAAATAAACTGGAATGAGGATCAAGTATGAAACAAAAGAGGACATGGAAATTCAAGTTGTTCGTCGGACTAGCAATTTTCCTGTTAATGATTGTAGTTGGTTTCTTTATATTCGCCAGTACTTATTATACAGCGCAGTCTTACGCGGAAGAAAATGTACAATCAGATTCAGATGTAGCGGTTGAGAATGGTAAAGAGCTAGTGTTTGAACCTACATCAAATAAGAAAAACATCGGTTTTATTTTCTATCAAGGTGCAAAAGTGGAAGCTGAAGCATACGCACCGATGGCCAAGGAAATTGCTAAACAAGGCTATACCGTAATTATTCCTCACTTGCCGCTCAAGATGGCGATCTTATCGCCTGACCGAGCCGATAAAGTGATACGTAATTATCCTGGAATAGATACATGGATAATAGGCGGGCATTCTTTAGGCGGTGTGACAGCATCGGATTATGCATCTCGTCATGAAAAGATTTCTGCGCTTGTGTTGCTGGCTTCTTATCCTGGAAGTCATACGGATTTGAGTGAAGCGTCGGTGGATATTTTGTCGATTTCGGCGAGTCAGGATGAGGTGGCGGATGCGGAGGCTATTCAGGCAGCTAAGTCTAGTATGCCTAGTGATGCAAAATTCATTGAGATAGAGGGCGGTAATCATGCAGGTTTTGGTGATTATGGCGAGCAGAAGGGTGACGGTAAAGCTACTATATCGAATGAAGAGCAGATTATGCAGACTTCTGCTGCGATTGTGGAATTACTTGAGGGGTTGGAGTAGTAGAAAATATCTTTTAGTGAAATAAAAGGCTGTGCAAGAAGTCGTGTATGCATGTTTTCCAGCACAGCCTGTAGCTTTATTTTTAGAATGTAGAATTAAAGTACTGTTAGTGTCACTTCAATATTGTCTCTAGTTGCTTTGGAATATGGGCAGACGTGGTGTGCTTTTTCTACTAGCTCTTCTAGTTGAGCCTTTTCGATGTCTGTGCCTGTCACTTGTAACTCAACTTCTAGCTTGAAGCCGCCGTCTGTCTCATCTTTGCACAGGCTGACGTTAGCTGTGACTTCCGATGAAAATTTAACACGTTCTTTGCTTGCGACGAGTTGAAGTGCGCTGTCGAAACAAGCTGCATAACCTGCAGCGAATAATTGCTCAGGGTTGGTAGAGTTCTCTAATTCTTTCGCTCTTTTTGTACCTGGCATTGCCGTATCGAATTCGACTACTTTGTCGGAGGATACTACATGGCCTTCTCTTCCTCCGTTAGCAGTTGCTGTGGATGTAAATAATTTTTCTGACATGAAATCACTACCCCTTGTCTAATTTTTTAGTCTCACTCCATTGCGTACCCGAATATTGGATAATTATGTGTGAATTCTTTAATCTTTTATGTACGTGTATAGTAACGTCATCCAACGTAGTGAATACATTTAGTTAAATTAGTTAGGAAGTGGGAACACGAAATGAACAAAAATGATATTGCAGATATCCGTAAACGATTTAAATTAGATACAGATCTTTTGACGATCACTGACATTTACCATGTGTACATTAGGCAGGAAAGCAGTGAGATTTACCATGAAGAAAGTCAGGCTTTTGCTTTGCTTGACCGTGAGCAACAGGAATTGTTCATGACGAATTTCAAAAAGGTGCTCGGTGGTAAACTAGGCATGAAGTTATTTGAAGTGAAGTTCGAACGTCAGAATGAAGAGAATACCGAGGATCACGCACAAAAGATTTTGTATGAAGGGTTGCATGCGGAAGAAGCCGAAGAATGGAAAGAAGAGATGCAACATCTAGCACTCAAGATGGTGAAAGATGTCCAATACGAAAAGGATCTCGTCGTGACATTTATTCGTGGAAACTACTTTAAGAAGACTAAGCGTAACAGTGAAGAGACGGAAATTGATATGCGGGATGAAGTGTTTACGACACCATTTATTCTATGCAGTATGAATCATACAGACTTGCCGAAGCGCTCCATTGTATTTGATTTTCAGGAGCGTGAATTCAAATCAAATACGATGCTCGATCCAATCATTAATCTTGCGTCACCAATAGGCGGCTTTTTATTCCCTTGCTTTACAGACAATTCAGCTGATGTCAATCATGTATTGTATGCTGCGGGTAAAGCGAATAAGCCGGATTATGCGTTCATAGAGCATGTCCTGAATGGAGAAGAAGTGGTTACTGCTGCGGACGATAAGGCTGTTTTCGAAGAGATCGTGAAACAAGTAGTTGGTGGTGAAGTAGACACGGAAACACTAGGAAATGTATATGAAGCTATCTACCGTTTAACTGTAGCGGATGAAGAAGAGGAAGAACCGGAAGAGCCGCCAGCAATTGATGCGAAGCAAATAGAGCGTGTATTGAAAATGAGCGGTGTCGACTACGTGAATACAGAGTCTGTAGAAACAGCTTTCCAGACCATAGTGGATGACACTTCTTATGAAATGAAAGCATCTCACATCGTCCCAAGTTATACGTCGAAATCGATTAAGATCGAAACTAAAGTAGCGAACATTTCAATCAGTCCACAAGACTTGAAGTATGTGAAACAAGTGAACTACGATGGCAAGCAATGCATTTTGATTGAAGTAGAAGAGGATACAATTATTGAAGGATTCAAAGTGATATCGGAAGATTTATTGACATGAAAATAGCCATAATTGAATCCAATCCGCAAAGTAGTTGAAAATTCGACACATTGCTGGCTTAATCCCGACAAATAAACAAGTCCCTTTAAACCAAGTTATATTTGATGTATAATAGAAAAGATGGTAGTAGATGTATGGTTAAACTGAGACAGAATAAAGTGCTCCTAGTACGCGCCATGTATGCTGTGACGCCTTATTTAGGAACATTTACGATTCTGTAAATTTCACATATAAGGAAGGTCAAAATGAGTAATAGACAAACTAAATCAGATGTTATATTAATTGGTGCCGGAATTATGAGTGCAACGCTAGGAACAATGTTGAAAGAATTAGCGCCTGACTGGAACATCTCGTTATTTGAGAAATTAGATAAAGCAGGGGAAGAGAGTTCGCATGAGATGAATAATGCGGGAACAGGACACGCAGCATTGTGTGAACTGAATTATACTTCCGAAAGACCGGATGGGACTGTAGATATCGCAAAAGCGGTTAAAGTTAATGAACAGTTCCAATTATCTATGCAATTTTGGTCCCATCTAGTAGAGAAAAACTTAATTAAAGATCCTGAGAAATTTATTATGCCACTGCCACACATGAGTCTTGTACAAGGTGAAGACAATGTGACGTATTTGAAGAAACGCTTTGAAGCGATGACAGCAAATCCACTATTCGAAGGAATGGAGTTTTCCGAAGATCCGGAGAAACTAAAAGAATGGATTCCGTTGATCATGAAAGACCGTACTGTTGATGAAGCAATTGCTGCAACAAAAATCGACACAGGTACAGACGTAAACTTTGGTGCATTGACTCGTATGTTAATCGAGCATATGCAAAAAGTGGGCGTTGATGTAAACTACGGTCATCAAGTGGAAGATATCAAACGTACAAGTGACGGCGAATGGGAATTAAAAATAAAAAATAATAAAGATGGCAAGCTTGAATTCCATAAGACTAAATTTGTTTTCATTGGTGGCGGAGGCGGAAGTCTTCCATTGCTACAGAAAACAGGTATACCTGAAAGTAAGCATATCGGTGGATTCCCAATCAGTGGTGTCTTCATGGTCTGTAAAAATCCAGACGTAATTGCAAAACATCACGCGAAAGTATACGGGAAAGCAAAAGTTGGTGCACCACCTATGTCCGTTCCGCACTTGGATACTCGTTATATTGATGGCGAGAAGTCCTTGCTATTCGGACCGTTCGCGGGCTTCACACCGAAGTTCTTGAAAGAAGGATCCATGATGGACCTTATTGGTTCTGTGAAACCAAATAACCTTACGACAATGCTTGCATGTGGTGCAAAAAATCTGTCGTTGACTAAATACTTGGTAGAACAAGTAGTACAAACAAAAGAACAACGTATTAATGAACTCCGCGAGTTTATTCCTGACGCGAAAAGCGAAGATTGGGATCTATGGACGGCAGGTCAACGCGTACAAGTCATCAAAGATACTCCGAACGGCAAAGGTACGCTTCAATTTGGTACAGAGCTTGTAACGGATCAGGATGGTTCTATTGCAGCGTTACTTGGAGCATCTCCAGGAGCATCTACTGCAGTGGCAGTTATGCTGGATCTTATTAACAAGTGCTTCCCAGGACAAGTAAGCGATTGGGAGCCGAAGTTGAAAGAAATGATACCTTCATACGGTAAAGCATTAGCAGAGCATCCTGAATTATTGAAGGACATGCATGCATCTACTTCCAAGATATTGAAGCTAACCGAAAATGAGCTAGAAAAAGAAACAGTTCATAACTAATAGTTAGAATTAAAAACGCACTACTACGATGTATTTCGTAGTAGTGCGTTTTTTATTTCGGTTCTAATGAAGTAAGGAAATAGTAAATACTCGTTTACTATGTTTCGGGAAATTAAAATTCTATACAAGTAAAGAAATTTGGATATACAGTTAATTTGCAACCACATACATAATTCGGAAATAATTCAATCTATAAACTGCTATAATTATGATGAAAGTTCAGGAAATGAGGGGTAGATTTATGTCACTTCAATTTATCAGTGTAGAAAAACGTATACATGATTCCATAATTTTTTCTTCTTTTAATTTATCGATACATCCCGGCCAAGGAGTAGCAATCTACTCCAGTGTAAATGTCCGTGAACAATTAATGGGATTACTGTTAGGAGATACCACGCCTTCGAGTGGAGAAGTTAAAATAGTAGGTGATCAATATACTGAATGCAAACAATCACTAGGATTCCTGTTTTTAGACAACGGTTTATACGAGCGTTTGACTATTGAAGAAATGATTAATTTTACTAAACGGCTCTATTCATCAACGCTGTCTGTAGATGAAGTAATTGGTATTGTGCAATTACGATCAAAACGAAAAATGAAAATAAAGAAGCTTTCTTATTCAGAAAGCAAACGTGTTCAACTAGCTTGTTTACTTGTGCAAAATCCAGACGTCTATATTTTTGAGGAAGCAGATCAAAATCTTGATCTCGAATCGAAGCGTATTTTTTTGACTGTTTTACAAGAGCTTAAAAAGAAGGAAAAAGGTGCATTGGTTTTAACAGGAAACATGGAGAGTGCTGTCACTGTAGCTGATCAGATCTTTCGTTTGGATGAAAATGGTTTACATGCTATTCATACACATGATATGTCAGAAGAACAACCTACTATTGATGAAACAATAACCTTGGAGGAATCCATACAACCGGTTCGTTTTGAAAAAATCCCGACAAAAGTAAATGACAAAATTGTTTTATTTGATCCAACTGAAATTGATTATATTGAAAGCAGTGAGGGACAATCATTTCTGCACATAAAGGGTGAGTCTTTCCCGGCTAATTTTACATTGAATGAACTAGAAGGTCGATTACTACCATTTGGTTTCTTCCGTTGTCATCGCTCTTATATTGTTAACTTGCAAAAGGTGCGTGAGGTAATTACTTGGACAAGAAATAGTTATAGTCTCGTTTTGGATGATAAAGAAAAATCGACAATACCTTTATCTAAAACGAAAATGGCAGAGTTGAAAGAGATGCTTGGACTCTAACTCTGTGAAAATAAATATATTTCCCGGGTAATATATTCATATACATATCTCTCACTGTAAGGAATCGTCATGATTTCAGCTTAATTAGCTATCGATTCAACGTTTTATGTGCTCCATTCACCATCCGTAAATCTCCTTTCATTGGAAATATGATGTGACCAATGATTATTTCCCTTAATCTAAAAGTGTGAAGAAGACATACGGCAAATAATGAGGAGAATGGAAATGGTAAATATTATTGAGGTAAAGAAGTTAGCTAAATTATTTGGAAATCAAAGTGCAATTGAAAGTGTAGATTTTCATGTGAAGAGAGGAGAGATATTTGGCTTTTTAGGACCGAGTGGATCTGGTAAAACAACTACTATTAAAATACTGACTGGCCAATTAGAGCCTACAAGTGGAACAGCAGAGATTTTTGGAGAGTCGATCACTCAGTTGAAGAAGTCAAAATATCGCAGTCGCTTTGGGGTGGTTACAGATAATAGTGGGCTCTATGAAAGACTATCGATACATGACAATTTAAAGTTGTATTGTGATTTATATAATATTCCATATTCGGAAATTAATGTTGTTCTCAATACAGTGAACTTAAAGGATGATAAGACGAAGCGAATTTCTACATTATCAAAGGGAATGATGCAGCGTGTAATATTGGCACGAGCATTGATTCATAAACCTGAATTACTGTTTCTTGATGAACCAACGTCTGCACTTGACCCTGGAAACTCTTTTCATATACACGAGGGTCTGCGCGCTCTCAATAAAGGAGGAACAACTATATTCCTCACTACTCATGACATGCAGGAAGCAGAACTTTTGTGTGATCGAATTGCCTTTTTAGATCAAGGAAGGATTCAGCTACTCGATACTCCCGAAAAGCTTAAGCAGCGGTTCTCTGATTTAACAATCACCATAGAATTGGTGACAGGAGAAAAAGTTATGCTACCGGCGGGGAGTGAAGGGGCAGATCGTTTGTATCACTATATGAACAACAATCAAGTCATAACGGTTCATTCCAATGAACCTACTTTGGGAGAAATATTTATGAAAGTGACTGGGAGGGAATTGACATGATAGTTTCAATGAAGAGAATGAATGCAATATTAATGAAAGACTTCAAGGATTTTTCACGGAATTTGTACGTTTCTACTGTTCTCATCTTGCCTATTGGATTAGCAGCTTTATATGGAAGGACGGGTGTTAATTCAATAGAAAGTCAATTTATGTTGATCAACTTGGCATTCGTAATGATTGCTACATTTATTCAATGTTGTCTGATCGCTGAAGAGAAAGAGAAGAATACACTAAGGGGTCTTATGCTATCGCCTGCAAGTACCGCTGAGATTCTTGGCGGGAAAAGCTTACTAACATTCATACTTACCATGTTTGTTGTAGTAGTTACTGCGTATCTTTCTGACTATAGGCCGGCTAATATTAGTGTAATCTTCACTGCATTCTTTTTAAGTACATTTTTCTATATTGCATTGGGAACATTGCTCGGACTGTTTTCAAAGTCAGTATTGGAAGCTTCAATCATTGTGATGCCGGTATTTGCTATTTTCTCCTTAGGGTCATTTCTTCCGATGATTATCGATCAGTACCCGATTCTCAAAATAGGTATGTACTTGCCGAATGTTCAATTGATTGAACTGGCTACAAAAGTAGAAGCAGGAGCTGGTTTTGTGGACGTGTTATTGGAGCTGTTTATTATTTTAGCTTGGACAATTTTAATATTCTTGCTAACACGTATTATTTATCAAAAGAAAATGGTTGATTAAATGAAAAGAAAAGCAAACCCATGTAGCAAGGGTTTGCTTTTCCTATTTAAACATAGAAACCTTCTTCAACATCGCACAAACCGGTATAGCAATAGCGATGCCTACTGCACATTGGACCAGGTCGCCTGGAATGGAAGCAAGCGGGATAATTAAACTGTTATATAGAACACTTTCCCCGATATAATAACCAGCAATTGTGAATGGTATGGATACTAACATTGCGAGTAGATTGTATTTAAAGCTAGTTCCTTTACGGCCATTGGACCAAGCGACTTTACCTACAATATAACCTTGCAGTCCGCGTGTCAGAATTGTAATCGGTGCCCATAAAGCCCAACCGCTGACAAGATCGAACAAGCCCATTCCAACAGCTCCTGCAATCATACCTTTCTTCGGTCCAAATAAAATGGAGACAATGAACAACATGGCAGTACCGAGATGGATTAATCCACCGTTTCCTAGAGGCAGCTTAATATTGAGTAAAAGAGTAGCGACGAACACGAGTGATGCAAGCATGGATGTCAGTATTAAGTCAAACGTCTTCGTTCGTTGTGCTGGATAGCTCTGTGTTTTTTGCATAGTCTGAATCTTCCTCACGTATAAAAGTAGTAAATTTAGAATAAAGGCAATCTGATACTTTAGAAAGAGTCAATTTATAATAAATTTAAGGGGTCAGAACAGGAGACTTTTACATATTTTGAAAACACTCGCTACATTAGTTGTGTAAGTTTTGTGGTATATATATCCACTAACTATATGTTATGTGGTAATAGAAGTAAGAAAGTGAAGGAAATGATACAAGTACACGGAATGGGTGTAGGTAGGACAAGGTGAGTCAACGCTATTTGACTCCGACACGCAGAAGATTTAGTCGAGGTTTATAAAAGGAGTTTATAGATGGTAGTACGTCTGAAATCGCTACTCGAACCAGTTGTTCCTCAGTAAATTATATCGGTAGACGTGCGCAACGATTGAATTGACTCCGATTGGAAAGACTATTATATTCATCACGATAGGTTTTTGTAGTAGTATGTAAGTATTGGGTATTGTATGATAACACGACCTGATGGCACAAATATTTGACGCAAAGGAATAGGCAATTGCCTACTCCTTTGCGCTTTTTTATTTGCGTAGTTTTTTTACTGCAACGAGTACAATGGTCAAAGTTATAAGTCCCAAACAGATTAATATAGACAAGATAATAGAAGAATACTCTCCATTAAATCCACTTTCCGAAGTGTGCTTAGAATATATCCCGTAATATGCCCAAATCAATACAAGTGCGTAGGCTATATCCTGACGTCGGATCGTAGTTAGAATCCCGATAGCAGCTCCTACGAATAAAATGATAATCGTCCATGTGACGTCAGATAAGCCCAATCCGTCCCACTCAATAGAAACGAGAAAAGCGGTAATGTTTGCAATCGTAGCGATTGTAATCCACCCAAAATAGATGCTGAATGGAAGTTTAATGAAGAATGCTTCTCTGCGAGTCAACGAAGCATCGAATGTGATGGTATTGATTTTTATTAATGTCAGCAACATCAGTAACATGACGATAACGGAAAGTAACAGATATTCATAATGCCATAAGAAAATCCATGATGCATTCAATACAGAGGAGATACAGAACCATATGCCTACTTGACTAAGTAGTTGTGGATTCTTCTTCTTCTCTTGAAAAAGACCAAGTTGATAGATGACATGAAATAATAACAGTAAGTAGATTACACTCCAAATAGAAAACGTAAATCCTGCGGGCGTAAATAAATTTCCGTATTTATCTGATAGCTCACCAGTCGTTTGTCCATTTAGAGGAATGATATTGGCCAATGCATTTGCTGTGATCAAGATTGCATAAGTGATAACAATAGCTACGCGTAAAAGTATAGATGTTTTCTTTTGTTTCATTTCTTCACCTCCACTTTGTTTCATTATAGTGTAGTCCATAGTTAAGTATTCCTGGTTTAATGCAGTGTGAAACATGGGAAGCCTTCTTCATTTAATAGAGGTTGATGGTATAATGGATCCCAAATGGATTGGTAATAAAATGGAGGTCTGAATACATGAAGAAAAATGTACATGTAGTGGGAGCAGTGATTGAAAACGAGAGAGGTGAAGTGTTAGCTGCACTTCGTAGTCCTATGATGACACTGCCGAATTATTGGGAGTTCCCAGGAGGTAAAATAGAAACGGGGGAAACACATCAGGAAGCACTGCGACGAGAGATTCAAGAAGAACTGGGTTGCACCATTACTGTAGGGGAAGCAGTAGAAGACACTACATATGAATACGAAAAAGTCATTGTTCGATTAGAAACGTTCATGGCGAAGATTGTGAAAGGAAAGCCTGTGGTGACAGAACATGCAGAATTACGCTGGATTGCAAAAGAACAGTTACACACGCTGGATTGGGCACCTGCGGATATACCGGCGATTGAAAAACTGGAAAATCAATAGTATTTGGAAAGAGGTGTCTGTGGGATGGGAGATTTTATTCGGCAACTAGAAGCGTCTTTGCATAAGGGGTTTGTGAATAAAGAACATAATCAGAATGGCAGTTATAAACCGGAGCTATTGGTGAATAATTCAATAAAGAATACGACGGTGCTATCCTCGATTCAGGATGAACTTCGACACTGTGAACAATTCTTATTTTCAGTGGCATTTATCACAGAAAGCGGACTGGCTACACTTAAGTCTTTGTTTTACGATTTACATAAACGGGGCGTAAACGGCCGAATCATTACATCTACTTACTTATACTTCAATCAGCCAAAAGTATTTCGTGAGCTTCTAAACATTCCGAATGTAGAAGTACGTCTTACTGAAAAGGAAGGCTTTCATTCAAAGGGTTATATTTTTCAGCAAGGTGATCAATATTCATTAATTGTAGGCAGTTCAAACTTAACAGCACATGCGCTACAAGTGAATTATGAGTGGAATGTGAAACTGACGTCTCATCGTGATGGGGAAATTGTCTATCATTTTAAAGATCAGTTTGAGGATGTTTGGTCAGATGCCAATGTATTAACTGAAGAGTGGATTGAACACTATGAAACGGTTTATCAGGAACATGCAGATCGGATAAGCGGTGCTCAAATATTTGAGCACCCATCCACCTATCAAACCAATGCACTAGAACAGGCGTTAGAGATTACACCAAATAACATGCAACAGGCGGCCCTTGCAAGTATTGAAGCGGTGCGTGCGAACGGTGAGGATAAAGGGCTGGTCATTTCGGCAACAGGTACAGGGAAGACGTATCTATCTGCGTTTGATGTACGTAAATTTGCACCCAAACGTATGCTATTCATTGTGCATAGAGAGCAAATCTTGAAGAAAGCTATGCAAGATTTCAAGCGGGTACTCGGGGGAATCGACGAAGATTTTGGATTGTATGTTGGGGCGAGTCGCCAGTCGGATAAGAAGTATGTGTTTGCAAGTATCCAAACGTTGTCCAAGCCCGAAAACCTTCAGGACTTTAACCCAGAAGACTTTGATTATATTTTAATTGATGAAGTACATAAAGCGGGTGCGGCGAGCTATTTGCGTGTGATGGACTATTTCACACCTAAGTTTCTAATGGGGATGACCGCGACACCTGAACGAACAGACGATTTCAACATATACGAGCTCTTCGATTATAATATTGCTTATGAAATCCGTCTTCAGGAAGCACTGGAAGAAGATATGTTGTGTCCGTTTCATTATTTTGGCGTCACGGATTTTGAAATAGATGGTGAGCTAATTGGTGACCACACGGTTCTTTCTAAATTGGTAACGAATGAACGTGTAGAGCATGTCATTGAAAAAGTTGCCTATTATAGTCATGCCGGTGATCAAGTGAGGGGCTTAATGTTTTGCAGTCGAAAAGAAGAGGCGCGTGAATTATCAAGAGAGTTGAACTTACGTGGCTATAGAACCGTAGCATTAACGGGGGATGATTCGTATGATGAGCGCATGCGAAGAGTCGGCCAGTTGGAAAATGGCGAACTCGATTATATACTGACTGTGGATATTTTCAATGAAGGTATCGATATCCCAAGTATCAATCAGGTGGTCATGCTTAGACAAACACAGTCCAGTATCATTTTCATTCAACAACTAGGACGGGGACTACGCAAAGATCAAAATAAGCCATTCGTTACGGTTATTGATTTTATCGGAAACTATGCCAATAACTATTTGATTCCAATTGCGTTGTCTGGTGACCGCTCGATGAATAAAGATAATGTTCGACGCAATATGAAAGATACTAGTTATATTAAGGGCGTTTCGACAATAAATTTTGAAGAAGTTGCACAGAAGCGTATTTTTAACGCAATCAACAACAGTAATTTAACGTCTTTAAAAATCTTGAAAGATGCTTATCAGAATCTGAGGAATAAAATTGGTAGAGTGCCTTATCTATATGACTTTATCGAACAGCACTCCATCGATCCAGTCGTTATTATAAACAAACACAATAATTACTTTGACTTTCTAATGAAAGTTAAATCTACAGAAGATCCTATTCCAACAATTACACCGTATGAAAGTCAGGTATTAACAATGTTCTCTATGGAATTGATCAATGGCAAACGGATTCATGAAGTAGTGCTAGCTCAGATGTTGCTCACTAAGGGAAGTGTTCGTTTGGACGAATTCATCTACGAGCTAGAAACTACAGGCTGTCAAGTTGATGACGATACGATCGAATCCATCATGCGAATCTATGACTTATCGTTTTTTACACAAAATGCCCAAAAGAAATACGGAAATCAAGCGATTATTACGATGGATCACGACCAAGTGTTCACATTCAACGAAAAAATGCAACAAAGTATTGAACATGATTCGTACGTAGTATTTCTAATTGCAGACGTGTTGCGCAGTGCGAAGGAAAAGTCGAAAGTATACGATTGCGCAAACAAGTTAACGCTACATGCAAAATATTCACGTAAAGATGTATGTAAATTATTGAATTGGCAGGCAGATGAGAGTTCAACGATGTATGGCTATAAGACAAAACATGGCACTTGCCCTATATTCGTAACGTATCATAAGCACGGAGAAGTAGAATCCAGTGTGGATTATGGTGATGAATTCATTAACCCTGAATTATTCAAATGGTATACGCGCAGTAACCGAACACTACGATCGAATGAAGTTCAAACTATTATTCAGGCTAAGGAAAAGAATATTGATATTCATCTATTCGTAAAGAAAGATGACGACGAGGGAACGGACTTCTATTATTTGGGTAAAGGCCTACCTGACCGGCAAAGTGTTGCGGAAGACCATATGATAGACGGCAAAGGTAAGCGTTTGCCAGTAGTCCATATGAATATGGTAATGGAACACCCAGTAGAAAATAAACTTTATGATTATTTGATAGAAGCCTAAAAAGCCCGCGAGATATCTCGCGGGCTTTCATTCATTCACATTCGCATCGATACGTCTCGGAACAAGGTGGGCACGTAGGGCACTTTTTATGACGACGTTCTTCTTTTGATTTCTTTTTCTTGCAAGTACATGACTTTTTACATGTACACTTGCCGCGACATGTACACTTTTTATTGCACTCACATGTACGTTTTGGTTTATGCTCCTTACATATGCAGTTGGTTTTGCAGTCACATTTTCGCTCTACTACTTCGAATTGCCGCATCATATCATGATCTTCGTGCTCTAAAATATGACAATGAAGCATATAGCGACCGGTGAATGGAGCAAAACGCATAATGACCCGTGTCACAAACCCAGGTGGAGACTGCACGACATCTTTCCAGCCTCGTTCATTTACGTCTGGTTGTACAGGGGGGCCTGTAAAATTGAGTAAACCATTCGCTATGAAACCTTGGGCGTCAAATGGGATGCGGTCGAGAATCTGGAATTGGACCAAGTGGATGTGTATAGGGTGCGTTGCGCCAGCCGTGTTGATGATGCGCCAGATCTCTGTATCATTCAGTTTAGGCTTGAAATCGATTCGTTCCATGAAACCTTTATTATTAAACAAGAACTTTAAACGACCATATTCATCGATGTCTGCATCCAGTGTAATGTCGCGTGTTCGAGCGGCGTCGCATTCCCGTAGTTTGGGTATATTGCTGAGTATAGCGGGAACGTTGCTCGTATCTGGCCCTGTTAATTCAACCAACCTGAACTGCATAATCTGCCCATCGGTTTCAGGATCAGGCGGAGTGCCTATTGGCGATGGGAAATCAAACGGAGTGGCTGCAGTATTTTCTAATATGATCGTATCATCGGGTGCCAGTTTGGAGAAGTCAATAATAACGTCCATCCGTTCAGCAGGTGCAATGGTTAACTCATCCATATATACAGGCGTTTCCAATAATCCACCGTCTGAGCCAATTTGTATGATCTTCTGACCGTTTGATAAGTTCATTTTGTAAAAGCGTTCATTTGAAGCGTTCAATATGCGGAATCGGTATTTTCGCGGCTCTACTTCTAAGTATGGCCAGACCTTACCGTTGACTGTGATGTTTTCAAACGCTTCACCAGGTGTGACGGATGGATGTGGGAATGTCAATCCGGGCTGTACAGGTCCTGGTCTAACATTTGTTGTATCTGAATAAAATAAGGAACCATCTTCGTTAAAACCACGGTCAGCGATAATGAGTGGAATTTCATACGCACCAGAAGGAAGGTTCAGTTTACGTTCTTCTTCATCACGGATGATATACATTCCAACCAGTCCTGCATAGACGTTCAAACGCGTAATGCCGACCGCATGGTCATGATACCAGAGTGTGGCAGCGCGCTGATTATTATTATATTTATAAACAGGAGAATCAAATAGAGCACCGACTGTATGATAGTTATTCGTAAACCATGCTTCAGGATGTCCGTCGCTTTCCGGCTCTACTTCTGCTCCGTGTAAATGCACTACTGTACGAACATCTGGCATATGTTCGCTTGAACCGTGGAGTGTTCTATCAATCGGTAGAAAATGTTGATCAGGTAGTTCGTTCTTCCACTTGATATGTGCACACTCACCGCTGTTCACGTTGACTAGGGGGCCAGGGAATTGCCCCTCATATCCCCAGATCTTTGTAGGTGCCAACTCTGAATGAAACTCATGAAAAAATTCCTTCATGCCAATTTCATAGTACGAGAAGCACTTATGCCTCTCGTGTGGAGTAAGATATTGAGGGATAGGTAGTTGATCAATAAACGGTGTTAATTTCAATACATCGCTTCCTTCCAAGTGAAGTTACTATCAAAACTAGTAGATGCACGAGGGGGACCACTTATGCCTATAAACTAATGATAGGCTATTCATAGCTCAACATATGATGTAAAATAGCAAAAGTGCTTTTAGCTCATCACGATAGGGAGGTATTATGAATGAAGACCCGTTCACCAAAGAAAAAGCTGCTGATAGAATACGTTTGGATTGTGATTGGATCCATTTTAGTCGGTTTAGCTTTTAATATATTTTTATTACCAGCAAGACTCGCAGCTGGAGGCGTATCTGGAGTAAGTACTATTCTATATGAGATGTATAGATTTGAACCTGCCTTTGTGCAGTGGCTTATCAATATACCGATATTTTTTATAGGTTTAATTCTTCTTGGTAAGGATTTTAGTCTGAAAACATTAGTGGGAACATTTTTTGTTCCGCTAACCATTTGGCTGACTGCTGACATCCCTTCGACAATTGATAATCCTTTATTGTCCGCAATCTATGGGGGGATTATGTTAGGCGTAGGGCTTGGAATCGTCTATCGAGGAAATGGATCGACTGGAGGACTTGCGACCGTGGCGCAAATTGTTAAGAAATATACGGGTTTGTCCAGTGGTTATGCGCAATTACTCGTAGATGGATTAGTTGTGATTGCTTCTGCCATCGTGTTTAATTTGGAATTGGCATTATTTGCGATGATGGCGATTTTTGTGACGAGTAAGGTAATTGACTTTGTGCAATTACAAACATCCCAATCAAAACTAGTATTGATTATTTCGGATAATGAAGAGCGTATCCAGACGATTATTAAAGAAGAAATTGACCGTGGGTTGACTAAAGTACGCTCCGTAGGCGGCTTTTCCAATCAAGAGAAGACCATGATTTTATGTGTGGTAGAACAAGCGGAAGCGATTTATCTGAAGAAGATCCTGAGAGAGGAAGAACCACAGGCATTTGTCGTATTCCTAAACGCATCTGAAATTCTCGGTAGAGGATTTTCACTATCAAAGGTATATTGAAGAAAGCTATCCTGGACACCAAGTGATGTCTCGGATAGCTTTTTTATGATCATACTGTTTACTCGGTCATAAGCTCAATGTAGGTTGGCTGATAGATGTTGGAAGCGACTTCATTAATTCAAAAGCTTTGGCTGATCGATAACCGGAATGATACAATACATGCGTCTGGATATAGAATAGTGAGTTAAGTAAAATAAGGCACAATAAATAAAAGTCATTCATACTAGGGCATCATATGGAAAGGAAGAAAAACATATGAAACGTAATCAAAATATCGGTTGGAAAGTCGAGTGCAGTTACCGTGAACTACCTGAAACATTTTATACAGTAGTGGAACCAAATACCGTCAGCTCACCGCAATTGGTTCTGACTAATGATGAACTGGCGGTCTCGCTTGGGTTGGATGAAAAACAATTGCATTCCGAAGAAGCAATCGCTGTTTTTGCTGGAAATGAAAAACTTGAAGGAATAGAACCTATTGCTCAGGCCTATGCAGGTCATCAATTCGGTAATTTCACCACGCTAGGTGACGGGCGTGCCATGCTGTTAGGAGAGCACCTGACGCCAGAAGGGAAAAAAGTGGATATTCAATTGAAGGGATCAGGAAGGACACCCTATTCGCGCGGTGGAGACGGACGTGCGGCTCTCGGGCCTATGTTACGTGAGTATTTGATTAGCGAAGCGATGCATGGACTGAATATCCCTACAACACGTAGTTTAGCCGTCACGGTAACAGGAGAGCCTGTTTTACGTGAAACAGCTTTGACAGGAGCCGTGTTGACAAGAGTTGCTTCGAGTCACTTACGTGTCGGAACGTTCCAATATGCGGCAGCCAGACAAGTAGTCGAAGATTTACGTGCACTTGCAGATTACACAATTCAACGTCATTTCCCTGAAGTGGAATCAGAGTCCCACCCTTATGTAGCACTACTAGAACAAGTCATAAAGCGTCAGGCATTTTTGCTCGTGAATTGGCAGCTTACCGGCTTCATTCATGGTGTGATGAATACAGACAATATGGCTATTAGTGGCGAGACCATTGACTATGGGCCGTGCGCATTTATGGATAGCTATGACCCGCAAACCGTCTTTAGCTCAATTGACGTGCAAGGGCGCTATTCTTACCGCAATCAACCTGGTATAGCAGAATGGAATCTTACCCGTTTTGCCGAAACACTTTTACCATTGCTTCACGAAGAGCAAGCGGAAGCAGTGAAACTGGCGGAGAGCAAGCTTTCCAATTTCGCCAGAATTTACGGCGCGGAATGGTTGGCAGGTATGAGGTCCAAATTAGGCTTGTTTAATGAAGAGGAAGCCGATGAAACATTGGTAAAAGATTTGTTAGCTGTCATGAAAGATCATCAGGCTGATTTTACAAATACTTTCCGTTCATTGACGCTTGGACAGCAAGAAGAGTGGTTCCATGAGCCGGACTTTTTAGAGTGGAAAGGGCGCTGGGGTGATAGGCTACAACGTCAGTCGGAAGATACACAATCAGTAGAAGCTTTGATGAAGCGACATAATCCATCGGTCATTCCGAGAAACCATAGGGTGGAAGAGGCGTTACAGGCAGCTGAAGCTGGCGATATGCAGCCGTTTATGAAGCTACTTGAAGTTCTCAAAAACCCTTATGCATATACGGCTGAACAAGAAGAATACGTGAATCCGCCAGAAGACGGAACTACTTTTCAAACATATTGCGGAACATAAAATGAGATGCCCCATTGAAAGTGACAACACTTCAATAGGGCATCTTTTTGTATGGAGTACGATCAACATCTAAAACGAAAATATTATGCGGTAATATCCCGTTTCGTAAACACAGTGTAGCTAATTACTAAGAAAACTACTAAATATGACGCTAATACTACAAGCGAGAATGGCATAGTGATACCATCCACGAATACAGAATTTGTTTCATACATCGTCAGATTCATATGTGTAAATACGAGATACTTCACAATTTCATACTGTGAAAGCAATAGGACAATGGTGTTACCTGTAAAGAAAATGAATAATGATAGGCCGATTGCCATGCCGTTTGAGCGGAAGACGCTACCAATCATGAATGCGAAAGTGGCGGTGATGATAACGTTAGCGAAAGAAAGAATCAGCATATACAAACCGTGTCCCCATATGGAAACGGGCACAATTGCATTGCCATCCCATTTCAGTTCCTGACCTACTCCTGAAGGGAACAGGATGTACGCACTCATAATAGTTACCGCAAATCCAATAACCATTAGTAAGACACCAAACAAAAGAACCGTTACGTATTTTGACGTCATGATTTTCCAACGGCTCACTGGTCGTGTCAACAACATTTTAATTGTGCCTTGAGAAAATTCGGAAGCTACGATGCCTGCTGCTACAATGACTGTAAGTAGTACGACAAGGCTACCAACCCCTACAGGATTGATAATTAGAGATTCCCGGCCGTCTTCTGCGAGAGGCGGGATATCATTTGCTAAACGATATTCCAAAATCTTAATAGTCTCTTCATTTTGCTTGCGTTCCATCTCTGGTAAATCCAGCTGAGTAGCTTCATTTATATAGTTTATTTGTTCTTGTGCACTAGACTTCCAATCGGTCGGCTGTGTAGTGTTCTGGTTGTTTACCCATTTGGTTATCCCCATAACACCAATGACAGCAGCGATTAGCAAAATCGTCATAATCCACGTACCTTTTTTAGACCATAGTTTCATCCATTCATTTTGTATAAGATTCAGCAATCTGTCCGCCTCCCGTCATTTCTAGGAACTGATCCTCTAATGTTTTCCGGTGCGGTTGCACAGCGAACACTTCGATTTCATTGGCTGTCAGTAGCTGTACAATGAATGGAACCTGATCTTTTTCGACCTGCAGTACCAATCCAACCGGCAATAATTTTGGCGTAAAACCATTGGACACCAACAGGCCGTGTGCTTTTTCAGTAGGTGACAGTTCGAAATAGTAATGAGATTGCGCAGTTTCTGACATATCTCGTATGTCAACTAGCCGGCCGTTTTGAATTACAGCAATTCGGTCGCACATTAATTCGATTTCCGAGAGCATATGGCTCGAAACGAAGACAGAAACACCTTCCGTTTCAGCTATAGCCCGTAAATGCTGACGGAATTCCCGAATGCCTGCAGGATCCAGTCCGTTTGTCGGTTCATCTAAGATTAGGAATTTTGGACGATGCAATAAAGCTTGCGCTAGACCAAGACGTTGCCGCATACCTAGCGAGTAAGTGGAGACCTTTTCATGAATACGCTGTTCTAATCCTACTTGTCTAACGACTTCATTGATTCGTTCTTTACTAATATTTTTCTGCATACGTGCGAAATGCAACAGATTTTTATAGCCCGACATGAACTTATACATTTCAGGATTTTCAACAATGACACCGACTTTTGACAGACCCTCTTCAAAGTTTTCCGAAAGTGGTCTTCCATCAATCAGAATCTCGCCGCTTGTACGTTTCATCAAACCGACCATCATTCGAATGGTTGTAGTTTTACCTGCTCCGTTAGGTCCGAGAAATCCAGTAATCTGTCCGGGGTATAATGACAAACTAACATCATCAATAATTTTCTTGTTGCCAATGACTTTCGTCAGATTTTGTAATTCAACTATGGGTTTTATATTCATACATCCTCTCTTTTCATTAATTACTAACATTCTTCCTATACTAACTAACGATTTTTATTTGCAAAAGTTATTTGGTTTAATAAATTACGCATGATCAAAATCTGTTTTGTGTATGATTCGTATGGATAATAGTATGGATAACCATGTCAGTAAGGCGCTAATTAGTAGAACGGAGAGTGCGATTGTCCATTGATTGGTAGTAATAAGGTCTGCGGTTTGCAGAAAGAATTTTTGTTCTGCCACCATTCTTGGATTTTCCATAATATTTAAGATGATTCTAAATGACATCATGCTCAGTAACGGCAAGGCAATTGTTAAAGAAGACGCCAGTACATAGCCCGCCTTGAATTGCAGCGGATAAAAGAGGGAAATGATGAGGTAAAAGAATCCAAGCGCGATGAGTAATTCAGGCATTGTCATCATCCGGGTAGGAAATGGAGCAAATGTATCGAACAAGAAGATATAAAACAGCACAGCCACCGTTGACAGACCGAACCAGATGATAGCAGATGCATACTTCGCCAGTACGAATTGTTTTCTTGTAACCGGAAGGCTGTTTAGTAAGACCGATTCTTTCTCAAACGCCTTGTTACTTGTTGAAATAGCTATGAAATAAGCGACGAAGATTAGAAGTAAAACATGACGTACAGGTTGACCATCCGTAAAAAAGTTTGTAAAGATAATGAACCACAGAGCCGAAATAAGGTAAGTACTCGTCTTTTGTGTGTATAAATCTTTTCGGATCAAAGCATTCATTCGAATTCTCTCCTTCCGGTGTAATACATAATGTCTTCGAGTGTCGGTTTTTCAATAAATAATTTTGACAGGTGATCTAAAGGAATCTCGGCAGTATCTGCCAAACATTCAAAGCCGACATCTGTAGTACGCAGTCCAATTACAGGGAGTCCATCAAGCAGAGTACGCTGATCTGTTGTACCTTTGACCAATACATAACGTTCGGTGAATTCGTCTTTCTCACCTTGAAAGATAATCTCGCCCTGATGAATGAAAACAATGAAATCTGCTATTTTCTCCAAGTCAGTCGTAATATGCGTTGAAAAGAAGATAGCCTTTTCTTCATCTTGTATGAGGTCTTGCATCATATCGAGTAGTTCGCGTCGGACGATTGGATCCAGACCGGCTGTTGGTTCATCCATAACGATAAAATCTGGATGGTGGGAAAGAGCCATTGCAAGTGAAAACTTCATTCGCATACCTTTCGATAAATGCTTTATGCGTTGGGCTGTATTCAACTGAAACTTTCTCAGATAGTAATAGAATAGTTCATCGTCCCACTTGGCATAGAAGGGGGCAAGAATCCTTTTATTTTTCTCGATAGTCAGTTCTTCATAATAGAAATCTGCATCATACACGAAACCTATGCGCTCCTTGATCTCCACCGTGTGGTTTTTATGCGACTCGCCAAACAAACGTATTTCTCCTTGATCAGCTCGAATTAAATCCATCAAACAGCGAATGGTCGTTGTTTTCCCAGCACCATTTGCCCCAATGAATCCCGTAATGAATCCTTTTTTAATATCGAAGTTGAGATTATTCAGTGCAAAGCCCTTAAACTGTTTGGTCAGACCTCGTACTTCCACTATATTTTCCATTCTCTTCACTCCTTATATAGAAATGTCAGCATATGAATTAACTCTTCAAGACTTACGTCAAAAGCTCGCCCATCCTCAATAACGTTCATCAGCTGTTCTTCAATTTTCTTTAACTGTTCTTCTTTTAATAGCTCGTGATTCTGCGCAGCAACAAATGATCCTTTGCCTGGAAAAGTCTCAATAAGTCCATCCCGTTCCAGTTCTTCATAAGCCTTTTTCGTTGTGATGACACTAATCTGCAGGTCTTTCGCTAATTTACGTATAGAAGGCAGTGCCTCTTTCTCTTTCAGTGTCCCTAATAAAATCTGCTCTTTCAACTGGTTTTTAATTTGCAGATAGATCGGTTGGTTCACCGAATTGGAGATGACAATATTCAATACATCACCCCTTTCTTCTTATACTGTATATGTACAGTATACACAGTGTGTGACAGTTGAGTCAACCATAAAAAAACCCCAGAATAGAGTTCTGGAGTTTTTCAATATGAGCAGTTACTATCAATTAACCTGTTTGCACTTGATCGTACGAATAATGAAAAGTTTCTTTTTTAGTGTGAATGAGTAAGAAAAATAATGTTAATGGGCCGATGCGGCCTAGAAACATAACGAAACAAAGAATTACTTCACCTGCAGGGCTAATGTTTCCTGTAATGCCTAATGAAAGTCCTACTGTTGCAAAAGCAGAGACTGTCTCAAATAATAAAGGCAGGAATGGCATCTTTTCAGTAACAGTCAGCAAAAATAAAGCGAGAAAGATAATTACAGAGCTAACCGCCCCTATAGCCATAGAACGAAATATGACTTCGGACTTGATGGTACGATGGAAAATATGCGGTTCTTTTATTCCCCTAAAGTAAGAGATCGTTGCCAGTAAAATAACCATAAAGGTCGTTAACTTTATTCCGGAAGCGGTAGATGCGCTGCCCCCACCAATAAACATGAGAAGAAGTGTCAGTAAGAGGGAAGACTCCTCCATATCTCCGACGACAATCATATTGAATCCGGCAGTACGTGGTGTCACGGCTTGGAAGTATGACGTCCAAAGCTTGTCAATAAAACTCAAACTGCCAATTGTCTTTTCATTATGAAACTCCAAGATGAATAAGAAGAGCGTAGCAATAACGTTCACGATCAGCGTGCCGAATATCATCATTTTCGTGTGTAGTGTCCATTGTTGAATAGATCTCTTTAGAAGGATGTCCTTCACTACAATAAAGCCGATTCCTCCAATAATAAATAAACCAGAAAGGATAATTGTAATAATAGGATTACCTGCAAACGAACTCAAATTGTCCGGAAATAATGAAAACCCAGCGTTATTAAACGCAGATACTACATGGAATACACTGTAGTACATTCCTTGTTTCCAGCCAAACTCAGGTATCCATACAGTGCATAATGCGATAAATGCAATACTTTCTATTACAATCACGAACGTTAAGATTTCACCTACAAAGCGAACGGTTCCACCAATGGACTGATAGTTGAATGTTTCCTGGATGAATATGCGGTTGGTCATACCAACTTTTCTACCTAAAATAATGAGCACTGCAACGGCAAATGCCATTAATCCGACGCCGCCTATTTGAATCAGTATGAGCAACACGACTTCTCCGAAAATGGTGAGTGTAGCGGTGATATCAAAGACGCTCAGTCCAGTTACAGTTGTAGCGGACGTGGCAGTGAAAAGTGCATCAATCCAGCTAATTGGTTTATGTGTAGCTATCGGTAATTTTAATAGTAAGGTACCGATTACTATAGTAAATAGGAAAGATGAGGCTATAAGAGCAGGAGGAGAAAAAGTTTTCCTACGTTTTTTAATAGCTGTCATGATCTTTTCATCTCCAGGTAGATCGAATAAAATAACAAAAAGACTCGTAGCTCTTACAAAATTAGCAACAAGTCTTCGTTTTAAGTTCATTAAAAAATATGATACAGTGTGAACAAGGGAGTGAATCCAGATGAGCAACTGTGCAATTGATCATACGCAACAAGAAGTTGTAGAAAAATTAGCAGAGCAGCAATCCTTCATGCCAGAAGAATTAGTGGAAAGCTGTGAGTTGTTTTTAAGCAAACCATTGAGTCAAGAGGCATTGAATGTGGTATTTCATTTGTTAAAAAAATATGACTTGGCAACAGAAGAAGAACGTGCAGAACGTAATACTAAAATGCAACAGTTATTTCTATAAGCTAGACGATCCGTCTACTCTTTATGATAAGTCATTACTGGACGTCACTTTGTAAAAGAGAAATCGCAGACTCAAGTAACTGAATATCTTGTAGGATAAAAGTTTTGATATCGGCGGGCGCAGTATGGTACTCATCACTGAGTAGTTCAAGCTCTCGGATGAAAATAGAACTTTCATTTTGGTTGGTCATGATTGCAACCCTCCTTATAAGTCAATTTACCCCCTAAGATGGCGTTTTAAACTGTATTGAAATCAAATATTTCAATTACATTACATTTGGGTTGCTGACTAACTGAGACTTCGTTGGCGACCAAGTTAGCAAGAATTCCTGGGTACGACTACGTCCGATAGACAGCAAGTCATCCATTTGCTCTTCACTCAAATCAAATTGTGTCGCACTATAATTTTCTACGGGAATGAAGATTATGTTTTGCACATGTCGTTTTGAGATATATTTTTCATCATGCGCATTCTTCATAGTAGAGAATAACGCTTCGAATAATTGCATAGCATTTCGAATGGTGCGGCCGGGTACTTCATCTTGATTGCGACTCAATTTGATCCCAATTACGGGTAGTTTACGCGACGATGTATCTTCGTCAAAAATCCACATCGGGAAATTACTTAATACGCCGCCGTCTACGACAATCGTTCCTTTTGGTGCATCGAGACGTACAGGTTCAAAAAAGTAGGGGATACCACAACTCATACGCAGTGCCTTTGCAATGGAAAATCGATCAGCATCATATCCGTATTTCTGTAAATCATCAGGAAGTACCATCATCTTGCCATTTGTTAAGTCAGATGCGACCAATTTTAACGAGCCTTTTGGAAGATCACCAAACGCATAACAACCTTTACGCGCAAGCTTTTCAAAAAACCAATCCTCCAACGCCTTTCCTTGATACAAACCCATTCTCCAATAAAGCGAGACCCATTTCATAAAAGGGAATGGCAATAGAGTCTTTCGCGGATCCAGCAGAGCTTGAAAATCTTCTTCAGCCAACATGACTTCAATTTCATCGGCTGTATAGCCGGCCGCCAAAAAACTCGCAACAATAGCTCCTGCACTTGTGCCAGCTACGTTTTCAAATTGATAACCTTGTTTTTCCAACTCCTGCACCGCTCCAACTAGCGCAAAACCTTTTAAACCTCCGCCTGAAAACACGCCATTTATTCGCACTGTATCCCTGCTTTCATTTTTATTGGTCTACTACTGTAAGGTCTTGGCAACAGAAATAGAACAATATTTATGTGGAAATGTATGAAAATTCTCTTTCGGTGAACTATAATAAGGAATCTATACAAACATGTACAGGATTCAATTATAGATTGTTGGAGGAGGTGTGCAACATGAGCGTATTTATGCGGATTGCACTGACGTTAGTGATTATTGGTGCTCTTAACTGGGGATTGATCGGCTTTTTCAACTTTGATTTGGTTGCCAGCGTATTTGGAGGACAAGACACAATTCTTGCGAAGATTGTCTATGCCATTGTGGGACTGAGCGGATTGGCAGCGATTGGACTTTTAGTTAAATCGAATGAAGAGATTATTGTCGACGAGGATGAAAAAGTAGAGCCCCATAAGCAGTTCGATCGAATTCGAAATGTGAATTACAACACAGAATTTGGGGAAGAACTGGATATGATGAAGAAGCGTAAAAAAGTGGATCGATCACTTAAGGACCCTAAAGAATGATCAAAGAGTGTTCTCGTGTTAAAGCGGGAACACTTTTTGATGTAGTGGTGAGAAAAAGTCGCCTATCCGAATTACCTGTCAGGCGATATCAACTAGAATTGAACTGAAAAGCGCAGTGAGGAGATCCTCACTGCGCTATTTAGATTGTCCTCCTGATAAAGCTAACATGACGACCGGCTTGTCTATCTTGGCGATAGGAAAAGCCTTCTGGGCTAAGGAATGTACATGTACGGTCGATTGTAATATTGGCTTCAGGAATTCCTGCCAACTTGCATTGTTTCTTCACTGTCAGTTGGTTATCAATATGATATTTTCGTGTTACTGCATTATAGGATATGAATTCGTCTGCATAGCCGAGGTTGTGAAACTTCGTATAGACATCTTCATCGACTTCAAACATTTCTTGACTGAGTGCTGCACCGATTTGGACATGAACACGACTCAGGTCACAGTGCTCGTATTGCTGTAGGTGGCGGAACAGCTTTGGTGTGATTTCCTTCACCGTGCCTTGCCAACCGGAATGAATGGCTCCAATCAATGGACTAGCCTCACTGTAAAATAATATAGGAACGCAGTCCGCCGTTAAACTGCACAGCACGATATCTGATTCAAGTGTATATAGTGCATCTGTGTCAGGAATTGCCGTATCTTGTCGCAATGCACCTTTACCTCTTTCTTGTGCAGTCACTTTATGAAAGTTTGCGCTATGTGTTTGATTGGCAAATACGAAATCTTCCAAATTACATTGCAAAAAACTCGCCAACTGTCGGCGATTGTTCATCACGTCAACGGGTGAAACGCATGCATGTAAAGCAGTATTATTGCACTCAGGTTGACTGCAATCTTTCAGAGTCATACCTAGTAGGATATTGTTATGGTCTTGATGGATGGTTGTTTTCATAACTCTCGATCCGCATTCAGCAATAGTTGCGTTAGAATTTGTGCACCGTAAATTAAGGCATCGGTATTGAACGACATCTGGGGATGATGCAAGCCTGGTTTCAAATCACAACCGAGTCCAATCATCGTGGCAGGAATTTCAGGCGTTTTCCACGTGTAGAAATGAAAGTCTTCCGCCCCTTGAGAAATACATGGTCCATCTATGTTTTCTTCACCTAACACTGAGCCGATCGCCTGTTGTGCCAGTTGGATTGCTGTGGCATTTTCCGTAGCAGCAGGTGAATAGCCTTCTTCTACATAAGCAATCTTCGTCTCTGTCAGTGCAGCAGTGTGCTGTATAATGTGGCAGGCTTTTGCCAGCAAAGCATCCATCGTCTCATTCGTTTCAGCGCGAACGTCGAGCGTAAATCGAGCGCTGGCGGGGATGGAGTTACTTGTTTCACCACCATGTAGCTCTGTAATTTTGATGGAAAACTTTTTATTGCCTGGCAAGCGGATCTGACGCAGTGACTGGATTAGGAAACTCGCTGCTTCAATTGGGTTATTACCTTCTTCAGGTCTCGCTGCATGCGCAGGTGTACCTGTAATCGTGCCTATAATAGTTGCAGACGATCCATGTAAAATTGCAGGGGCAGATTTACCGAACGGAACTTCCGTATGCGGACGTACGTGCAGGCCGCCTAGAAATAGAACATCTTCAAGCACGCCTTCTTTCATCATGTGCAACGCACCTTCTGCCAACTCTTCTGCAGGTTGGAAAATGAACCGGATTGTATGATGTAAATCTGTTTCGCTGTTCTTTAAAGCCAGTGCGGTATATAACGCCATTGTACTGTGTGCGTCATGTCCGCACGAGTGGTTAGCTATTACTTCGCCATCGACTTCCTGTACCAGTGCATCCATATCCGCACGCAACGCAATGACGCCCTTCGTACGACCGGCAATTTCTGCGATGAAGCCGTGATGCCCATTGTAGGTAGTGATATTTAATCCGGCAGATGAAAGCTGATCCTGTAAATAACATGAAGTCTGCTGCTCTTGCCAACTAGGTTCAGCAATAGCATGCAGGTCTTGATAGGTCTGTAGGATTTCCTTTTTATGAAGTTCTATATAGTTTAGTGGATCAGACATTATGCATTACCTCCGTTTGTATGAAGTGGATGATCTTAAAAGTAAAACATATTGACTAGTATACAGCAATGAAGGTGACTATTCGTCAAGAATTAATTGACTTTTCAAAAACGGTTATTTGAACATAATAAAGTAATAGCTCGCACCATCAATGGAAGGAGAATTTTTATGAAACTTATATTAATAAAGAATTCTAAAAAACAATCGATGATGTATTGTGGGTTCAGTTAGCGCACACGACGCCACCTATTCGATTAGCTGAATATGTAAAAGACTTTGAACCCCATCCTATGGAAAGTAATAATTTTACAGGTTATTTCTACTAGTAAAATATAGTGATGAAAATAAAATGAGATAGTTTAAGACGTAGAAGAAAACTTACTACAATAGGGTTTAGGCTATATCACGTTCTAATTAAATCAAATAAATTGCTTGTATTCATTTGATTTCTAGTTTTTTTTACAGTATAGTGTAAACCTGCTTGTGTAATTCATCTCTAAAGGGGGAACTATGAAGAAAATATCAAAGGTTTTTTATATTACCATTGTCTTAATAATAATTGCGGTAGGATATGGAGTAATAAATCCAGTACATTTCGAGGAAATCACTTCAGCTGGTAAAGCTTTTGTAGCATCAACATTCGGTTGGTACTATATGTTAATTATGACAGCGTTACTGTTGCTCAGTATTTTTATGATATTCAGTCCATACGGTAAAATCCGTTTAGGAAAAGATACAGATCGTCCGCAATTCTCTACGATTACGTGGATTGCGATGCTATTCTCGGCTGGGATGGGAATCGGACTCGTTTTCTACGGTGCCGCAGAACCATTATCCCATTACGCAGTACCAGCAACAGAGGATCCGCTAACACCTGCTGCTTTTAAAGAATCTATGCGGAAAACATTTCTACACTACGGTCTTCATATCTGGGCTTTGTATGGAATGGTCGCATTGGCATTGGCATACTTCCAGTTCAGAAAAGGCGAACCAGGCCTAATCTCAACAACATTGAAGCCAATCTTCGGAGAAAAAGTAAAAGGTCCTTTAGGAACAGTAATTGACGTACTCGCAGTTTTTGCAACTGCTTTCGGTGTGGCAACTTCACTAGGATTAGGTGCTGTTCAAATTAACGCAGGATTGGATTACTTGTTTGGCTTTACGATAGGTATCCAATCGCAAATTATTATCGTGACGGTCGTAACGGTACTATTTATTGGATCAGCCTGGTCTGGATTAAGTAGAGGGATTCGCTATCTGTCCAATATCAATTTGATATTAGCAGTAGCCCTTTTAGGATTAATTCTTATTCTTGGACCTACTTTATTGATCTTTAATATGTTCACGGATTCAGTTGGTGGTTATTTTACAAATCTCATCGATATGAGTATGGGCACGGCTCCACTCAATGGTGAAAATCGTGGATGGTTAGATGGATGGACTATATTTTATTGGGCTTGGTGGATCTCTTGGTCACCATTCGTCAGTATGTTCATTGCACGAGTTTCTAAAGGGCGTACAATCCGTGAATTTATGGCAGGCGTTTTGCTTGTACCTTCATTCTTTGGGTTCTTATGGTTCTCAACGTTTGGTACTACAGCAATCGAAATGCAGAATAACGGAGCAGCAGATCTCGCTTCTTTAAATATTGAAGTAGTTGCATTCGAAATGTTTCACGCAATGCCATTTTCATTAGTTCTATCATTGTTCGCGATTCTTTTAGTGACATCGTTCTTCATCACGTCGGCTGACTCAGCGACTTACGTGTTGGGCATGCAGTCAACGTATGGTTCGTTGACGCCGCCAAACTCCGTAAAAGTGGTTTGGGGTATCATTGTTTCGACAATTGCCTTGATTTTGCTTTCAGCAGGTGGACTTCTTGCCTTGCAAAATACAATCATCATAGCGGCCTTGCCATTTTCGTTCGTCATCTTACTGATGATGTATGCGTTGTTTAAGTCAATGAATGAAGAGCTATATAAAATGAAATAAACGGAAGGAACATGCGAATTATTTTGCATGTTCCTTTTTTATAAGAAAAGGACAGGTAAGCAGAGGGGCGATGTTTCACTGCATACAATTTGTAGTTAGTTCTTAAGTGTATAAAAGGAAATATAATCAGTAAATAAACTAGATATTCTTGAAGTAACGAAAACTAATTTCAGTTGCTCTAAACTACATATTGTTTTCTCTTTTCTTAAGTAATTATAAGCATAGGATGTTAAAATAACGTAGATAAGTTGGATTGAAACAATGGAAAAGGAATAGGTGTACAATATGAGTTTATTAACAGTAAAAAATATTAGCCATGGATTCGGTGACCGTGTAATTTTTGAAGATGTGTCATTTCGTCTATTAGCAGGTGAACATATAGGATTAGTAGGTGCCAATGGAGAAGGTAAATCTACGTTTATGAATATCATTACGCATAAGCTGGAGCCGGATGCGGGAACTGTCACGTGGTCAAAGCGTGTTCGTATCGGATACTTAGATCAACATGCGGCTTTGAAGCAGGGGATGTCCATCCGTGATGTATTGCGCACAGCGTTCCAATATTTATACGATATGGAAACTGAAATGAATAGTCTCTTTGCGAAGATGGGTGAAGTGGAGCCGGATGAACTGGAAAGTTTGCTTGAAGATACTGGACAAATTCAAGAATCTCTAGAGCAGAGTGATTTTTATATGATTGACGCAAAAGTAGAAGAAGTTGCAAATGGTCTTGGACTCGATGAATTTGGTTTGGATACTGACGTAAATGACTTGAGTGGTGGCCAGCGTACAAAAGTATTACTGGCTAAATTGCTGCTTGAAAAGCCCGATATCTTATTGCTTGATGAACCAACGAACTACTTGGACGTCGAGCATATTGAATGGTTGCGTACGTACTTACAAGAGTATCCAGGGGCATTCATTTTGATATCGCATGATATTCCATTCTTGAACAGTGTCATTAACTTGATTTATCATATGGAAAATCAACAGGTCAATCGTTATCCTGGCGACTATGACGAGTTTTTGCGTGTGCGTGAAATGAGATTGCAACAAGTCGAAGCTGCTTATAAAAAGCAACAAAAAGAAATTTCGCATCTGAAGGATTTTGTAGCTCGCAATAAGGCGAATGCAGCAACCAGTCGAATGGCAATGTCCCGCCAGAAGAAGCTGGATAAGATGGACGTTATAGAGTTAGATTCTGAAAAACCAAAGCCACATTTTGATTTCAAAATGGCAAGGACACCCGGGAAATATTTATTTGAAACGACAGATCTAGTGATTGGATACGATGAACCGCTATCGAAGCCTTTAAATCTATCTATGGAACGTGGACAGAAAATCGCTCTTGCTGGAGCAAACGGTATAGGTAAAACGACACTGTTGAAAAGTATTCTCGGGGAAATAAACGCTCTTTCCGGTAAAGTGGAGCAAGGTGAGCATCTATCAATTGGTTACTTTGAACAGGAGATGAAAACAGACACAGAGCATACGTGTTTGGAAGAAATTTGGAGTGAGTTCCCACACTTTGCGCAATATGAAGTACGTGCAGCTTTAGCGCGTGTTGGATTAACTACGAAACATATTGAAAGTAAAGTAAAAGTATTAAGTGGGGGAGAGCGTGCAAAGGTACGTCTTTGTAAGCTGGTAAATAGCGAAACAAATCTACTAGTATTGGATGAGCCCACAAACCACTTGGACTATGATGCAAAAGAAGAACTGAAACGTGCTTTGAAAGAATATAAAGGAAGCATCTTACTCATTTCACACGAGCCTGACTTTTATGAAGATGTAGTATCTACTATTTGGAATGGTGAGACGTGGACTACGAAGATGTTCTAAACAAACGATACTGTTCCACGTGAAACAAAACTCCAACCGATGCCGGTTGGATTTTTTTATTCAGTTACGCATCTCCAAGTGCTGACAACATGATAGGGTGTAGGCGCGTTTCATTCAGTACTTGTGATCATTGGTACAATCCGTTTCTTTGTAGAAATCAATTCAATTGTTCTCAAAATAATTGCATAAACTTTTTTAACGCAAATGAATGATAACTGTTCTTCTTAGTGACGATGCCAAGCTCCCATAGTAAAGGCGGCTCTTGAAGGGGAATCATCTTTATTTTTTTATTTGTAAACTTCGTTGAGATGGATTGAGGAAGAAGCGTGATACCTAGTTTGGCTGCCACCAGTTCAATGATCAAATCCCATTGGGAGCTTTCATACGATATAGTCGGATTAAACCCTGCCTCTTTACAGGCACCTATAATATAGCGATGTAAGGCAAAGCTTTTAGAAAATAGGATGAGTTGTTCATTTTTTAACTCCGATATTGCGACAGCATCTCGTTTTGCAAATGGATGATCAATATGGACGAACAGAAAGAATTCATCTGAAATAAAAGGATGAACCTGGAAAATGTCTTGATTGGTCGGCAACACAATAATACCAGCATCAATCTGACCTTTATCTACAAGCTCTTCTACTACTTTAGCACCCAGTTCGTGCAACTCGATTTTAATATGGGGATAATTCTTTGAAAGGTTTTTAGCGATCTGTGGAAAGAACAGTGTGCCAATCAAAGGTGGCATGCCGATCTTAATTTCTCCCGACACGCCCTCGGCAAGGTCTTCGAGTAAGACAGGAAGCTCTCCAAGTAATTGTAGAATTTGCTGTGCTTGCTCATATACAATGTCTCCCGCATCCGTCAATCGAAGGCTGCGTGTAGAACGGTTGAAAAGTACGACATTGAGTTCTTCCTCAAGTTTTTTCACTGATTTACTTAAAGAGGGCTGTGAAATATATGAATATTCAGCGGCTTTTGTAAAGCTTAAATGGTCTGCTACGTGTATAAAAGCTCGAAAGTCTTTGAGTTCGATGATCATCCAACCTTTCATTTATGCATATTAAGAATAAAATTCATTCACAATATTCATTTTACATATAAGTCAGAAATCTGTACACTATTATTAAAGAGTCGGAGGAGGTTACAGTATGAGTAAAGTAATGAATTCATTCATGGAAGCGGTTTCAGATATTCAAGACGGTGCTACGTTAATTGTAGGAGGCTTCGGATTATGCGGTATTCCGGAAAAATCCATTGAGGCGTTACAGGATCGTGGCGTGAAAGATTTAACTGTAGCTAGTAATAACTGTGGAGTAGATGATGCAGGTCTTGGGAGGTTGCTAGTGAATAAACAGATTAAAAAGATGATTGCTTCGTATGTTGGAGAAAACAAGACTTTTGAAAAGCAGTTCCTTAACGGGGAGTTAGAAGTGGAACTGAGTCCGCAGGGAACACTTGCCGAGAGGATTAGAGCGGGGGGTGCAGGAATTCCTGGATTCTACACAGCAACAGGAGTAGGTACGCCCATTGCAGAAGGTAAAGAAACGAAAGAGTTTAACGGTAAGACGTATCTGCTTGAAGAAGGGATCGTCGGAGACTTTGCGCTTGTGAAAGCTTGGAAGGCCGATACCCTTGGAAACTTAGTGTACCGCAAGACGGCAATGAACTTTAATCCACTTGCTGCGATGGCAGGAAAAATAACGATTGCGGAAGTGGAAGAAATCGTAGAAGCTGGCGAACTTACTCCAGAAGAAATTGATACACCGGGTATTTATGTACAGCGAGTCTTACTTGGAACGGATTATGAAAAACGTATTGAGCGCTTAACAGTGAGAAAAGCGTAAAAAGGAGAGATGAACATGACAGAAACACGAAATTCAATCGTAAAACGGGCGGTCGAAGAAATTCAGGACGGCATGAATGTTAACCTTGGGATCGGTATGCCAACACTTGTCGCCAATGAAATACCAGATGGAATGACGGTTTTATTGCAGTCGGAGAACGGCTTGCTAGGTATCGGTCCTTACCCCATAGAAGGGCAAGAGGATGCAGATTTGATTAATGCTGGAAAAGAAACGATTACGACAGTCCCTGGTTCATCCTTTTTTGATAGCGCGGAATCGTTTGCGATGATTCGGGGTGGACATATCGACTTGGCGATTCTTGGCGGCATGGAAGTTTCGGAGAGCGGAGACTTGGCTAACTGGATGATTCCAGGAAAAGTCGTTAAAGGAATGGGCGGCGCAATGGACTTAGTTGTCGGTGCAAAACGTGTCGTAGTGATCATGGATCATGTCAATAAACACGGTGAATCGAAAGTTAAGAAAACCTGTGCGTTGCCGTTAACGGGTCTTGGTGTTGTAGATCGACTCATCACAGACTTGGCTGTATTTGATTTCACGGAAGACGGCATGGTGCTCGTTGAAACATCTGCTGGTATTACAATAGACGAAGTAAAAGGTAAGACAGAAGCAACGTTTACGGTTTCACCAGACTTCATAATTAGATAATACATTTTGACGATACCCTCTATTGTAGGTATCGTCTTTTGCGTTCACATTACAGACTTGGAGGTAGGTTTATGGAAAGAATAGCGATCATAGGATGCGGTACAATGGGTCATTCCATTGCACTGAGTGTTGCATGGGCTGGATACGATGTGACGATGCATGGCATAGCCGCTGAAGAACTCGAGTGCGCTCAGGCAAGCATCGCAAGTAAGTTGAAAGTGCTAACGGATAATGAGTTATTGGCGTTTGAAGAAGTGGAATTAGTGAAAGAGAGAGTAACTACAGTAACTACAATAGAAGAAGCTGTGAAAGATGCGACGTTCATTATCGAAGCGGTGCCTGAACGTCTAGAGTTGAAGCAACAAATCTTCAAGCAACTGGATCAGCTTTGTGATCCGTCCGTCATTCTGGCAAGTAATACTTCGGCAATCAGTCCGACAGATATCGCGGATCAAACAATACACCCTGAACGCACAGTCATCACACACTTTTGGCATCCGGCGCACTTAATTCCATTAGTCGAAGTAGTTAGAGGAGCCAGAACGAATGATGAAACAGTTGAACGTTCCATAGCACTACTGAATGAGCTAAATAAGAAGCCAATCGAAGTGAAAAAGGAAGCACCCGGCTTCGTAGGAAATCGTTTGCAATTCGCTTTATTGCGTGAAGCACAGCATATTCTACAAGAAGGAATCGCGACGAAAGAAGATATAGATGCTGCGGTGCTTTATAGTATCGGTAGAAGATTACCTGTCACCGGTCCTTTCCTATCAGCAGATATGGGTGGTTTGGATGTATACACAGACATATCGAATTATCTATATAAGGACTTATCGAATGCAAAACAATCCGCAACAAGTATGCAGGAATTATTGGACGCGGGAGAACTCGGCAGTAAAACAGGTAAAGGGTATTATGAGTGGAATTCTACATTTACTGAGGAGATAAATACTGCACGAGAAAAAGAGCTGATCCGTTATATGAAGCAAGATAGAGGGTTATGAAGAGAAAGGCCAGAACACCCTAGAGGGATGTTCTGGCCTTTCTCTTCTAATAGTTCGTCTAATATCAAATATTAATTCAGTATAATAGGTCAATCTTATTAGTAGTAATTTTAATATTTATAAATATTTAATGGAGAATATTATCAGTTAATTTCTTCAATTTGTTCATTGCATGCTTGTATGAAAAATCACGAATTTGAAAATATAGGTAATAATCAAATGGTTGCACACTAACAAATTGTTCCATAGAATATACTGAATTACGGACAAATCATTGAAATAATAGTTGGCTTCTAAACTAATGAGAAAGGATAGTGCATTGTGAAGTTAAATCCTAACAGTCCCTTACCACTGCATGTTCAACTTAAAGATATAATCAAGAACTCTATCGAGTAAGGTTTTTATGAAAAGAAGATTCCTGGTGAAAGGGAGTTAACAGAGCAGCATGAAGTGAGTCGAGCTACAGTAAGGGAAGCTGTAGCTCAACTAGTTCGAGAAGGTATACTGGAAAAGAGACACGGTAAAGGTACGTTCATTCTATTAAGCCAATACATGTTGGTTAGGAACCTTAAGTAGTATGACTGAAACCATCAGTGACATGGGTATGAAACCAGGGGCGACATTGATTGAACACATGATTGTCAAAACACCTACTCCTGTCCAGGGTTTTACAGATGATGGCGAGATGTATGTAATTAAGAGGCATAGATACGCTGATGAAACACCGCTAGCTATTGAAACTCACTATTATCCTGTAGACATTGGAATGAAATTGTCATAGCTGGATATTGCTACAGAAGCACTCTATGACCTCCTTGAAAATAAACTACATATTCAATTGTCAGATGCCGAACAAACTATAACGAGTAACACTTTGAATAGTGAAGGCGCAGAACTATTAGGGATTAACCAATCAGATAACACCCTACAGACGGAGAGATTTTTGACAGATACAAAGGGTGCTTTGATTGAAAACTATATGGCGAATTGTAAAGCCAATATGTATTCTTTTCATATCAAGCTATCAAGAGAAAAGTGAGTATATTTCATGTTTTTAATCTTTAGGTGATTTAATCTTATAGTGCAATTTTTAATATCTTATCCGTAAACATTTGTAATAGATGTTTACAGAGAAGATTTTTTTATATAGACAGTAAAGGTCAAGAAAAAAAGAGATAGGGAAGCTATGACAGTTAAATTTAAATAAATCCGACTAGTCTGAATATATTGTATACATACAACTTTACATGTGCTAGTATATAAACAATCTTAACTGGTACGGACAACATGATGAGTTAAGAATTACGGTTATTTCATCTCGGAAAGACGTAAGACATTCGTATTTAAATCAAAATTTACTAAACTCATATAGATTGGAATGAGGACAATATGATAAAAGCAGACTTGATTATTTATAATGGCACAGTTTTAACACTGGATAAAGTCAACACTGAGGGGCATTCGCTAACTAGTTATAAGGGGCGTATAACAGGAGTATGGAATACGGAAAGACCACCTGAAAAACAAATAACACGATCTGAAAAAACAGTGGAAATAGACTTGAATGGAAAAACAATTATGCCTGGGTTTGTAGATACTCATAATCATTTGCTGATGTACTCTCAGAATAAAGCCCAAGTAAACTGCACATCTCCTTTACATAAAAACATAAAGGATTTACAAACGAACATAGCCAAAGAGTCCTCAGCTAAAGAAAAAGGAGAGTGGATTCTAGGATATGGATATGACGATACAATGCTTGATGAAAAACGTCATCCAACCAGAAAGGACCTAGACGCAATTAGCACAGATCATCCAATTTTCATTCGACACATTTCGGGTCACCTGGCTGTAGCTAATTCGGTTGCCTTAGAGATTGCTGGAGTAGATAAAGATACGCCTAAACCTAATG
This sequence comes from Sporosarcina sp. P19, assembly GCF_002743165.1. Classification (NCBI taxonomy): domain Bacteria; kingdom Bacillati; phylum Bacillota; class Bacilli; order Caryophanales; family Caryophanaceae; genus Sporosarcina; species Sporosarcina sp. P19. The sequence continues at coordinate 94,719 of NZ_PDYR01000004.1, forward strand.
GTGGTTATTTTGGAAAAGATCAGAATGGTGAACTTACAGGAGTACTTTATGAACCAGGAGCAATGGATATAGTATTTGACGCAGTCCCTGTTCCTAGTACTGAAGAAATTGTTGAACTAATAAGACGTGGAGCTGTCGATTATCTTGCGCAAGGTATTACAACGAATACAGATGCGGGTGTAGGTTTACATTTACTCAAGCGAGAATACGATGCGCATATACTTGCTGTTCAAAAAAAGGCTAATCCTATGAAAATGCGTCTAATGATATTGAGTTATCTGTTAGAAAAAGGTGGGGTCTTCAGTGAGTATAGTGCTGCGGAACTTGATGCGGAAATACAAGAAAAGACAAATGGTCGAGCAAAGCTAGATAGTGCAAAGCTATTTCAAGATGGATCAATCCAAGGGTTAACAGGGGCATTGCGAGAGCCATATTACTGCAATCCTAAACTGTATGGTGATTTAATCTACACGCAAGAGCAATTAAATAATTATGTAATGGACTTTCATCAAAGAGGATTTAGGATTGCTACGCATGGCAATGGAGACTATGCAATAAATTCTGTTATTGAGGCGTATGAAAGCGCTATCAAATCAGGGGGAGAGCGTGATCATCGTCATCGGATTGAACATGTTCAAACAGCTACAGAGGATGATCTAAAAAAGATGAAATCGCTAGATATCGCGGCCTCATTCTTCATAAATCATATTTACTACTGGGGTGATCGTCACCGTGATATCTTCCTCGGTCCAGACCGAGCTAAGCGAATGAATGCGCTACGGGAGGCTGATGACCTTGATATGTTATATACACTTCATTCTGATTGTCCAATTACACCGATTTCTCCACTTTTCTCAATATGGGCAGCTGTCAATCGGATTACGCGAGATGGGGAAGTGTTAGGTGAAGATCAGAAGATAGATGTAGAGACTGCATTGAAGTCTATGACAATTTATGGTGCAGAGCTAAACTTTGAAGAAGATGAGGTAGGGAGTATTGAGGTAGGCAAAGCCGCCGATTTCGTAGTATTAGAAGAAAATCCAATAACCATTGATCCAATTAAAATAAAGGACATTCAAGTAGAAATGACTATCATAGATGGTGAATTAGTTTATAAGAGTTCATGAAACAACTCACATCTATAGAGAACACACACATAATTGGGGGAATGTAAATGGCTTGGTATGTAACTTATTCATCGATTTATTTTGTAGTAATGTTTGCTATTGGTGTTTATTATTTTACTAAGGTAAAAGATGCTGATTCCTACCTAATAGCAGGTTGGAATATGAGCTTTTGGAGTATAGTAGGTACAACGATCAGTACGAATGTGGGTGCAGCAGTCTTTATTGGTTGGGTTGGTATGGGCTTTACAGTTGGCATGTCTGGTTACTTTAAGTTTGCTTTGCCTGCTTATTTAACAAGTATATTACTCATTTATGTTTTCAGTAAACCGCTTAGAAGACAGAGATTGTATACAATGGCCGATTTATTTGGAGAAAGGTTTAATTCCAAAACAGGGGTTATTCCTTCAATACTATCCGCTTTTATATACTCAGTTCCTGCGACTGCGCTTCAAATTGTTGGTATGAGTACAGTTTTTAGTATAGTTTTTAATATTGATGTCAAAGTAGGAATTTTTCTGTCGTTTACATTGATACTTGGCTTCACTATTCTCGGAGGACTAGTTGCTGCTATCGTTACAGATGCATTGCAAAGCTTTATTTTAGTAATTGGTCTATTTATATTAGCGTTTACAGCACTTAAGTTTGGCGATGGTATTTCAAACGTGATAGCTCAAACACCAATGATGTATTTATCTCCCGCGGGTCCACATGGTGTTGGAGAGGTATTAATGTTTGCACTTACAGTAGCTCCATTCTACTTAATTTGGCAATCGACTTGGCAAAGAATTTTTGCTTCGAAAAGTGAAGAAGTTGCGATACGGGCAGGAATAACTGGCTATGTTATAACGGCTATTATTAGTATACTACCCTTTGCAATTGGGGTAACGGCCCGCCAATTCGTACCGGCAGACCTCCATCCAGATTTAATATTTTCTTACGTAACAGTAGATTTGTTACATCCGGCGATTGGCGGTATCGTTATTGTCGGATTGCTAGCTGCGTTGATGACTGGAGCCGATTCCTTCATTCTTCAAGGTAGCTCTAATATTTCGCAAGATTTATACTTCCGTATAATCAATCCAAAGGCATCTGGTAAACAGATGATGTTTGTGGCTCGTTTCAGTGTGGTAATAATAGCTGTTATGGCATTGATTGTATCTTATTTCATGACAGATATTATTAGTGTATACCAGTGGGCATTAAGAATTTCAGCTACAACAATTGTCTTTCCATTCTTGGCAGTAATTTTCTGGAGAAAGACGACTGCTCGGGGGGTTGTTACCAGTATGATAATAGCTGGTTTAGTCACTGCAATCTGGCCTTTTTTCAATACGGGTCTTGATCAAGTAGTGCCTGGACTATCAGCTTCTTTGATAGTGTTAATTATTGTAAGTTTAATGACTAAACATTCGTCTGATGAAACTATAAGAGCAGTGTATTGGGAGGACCTCCCTTCCGCTTCTAGAAGGATTATAGGCGATGAAAATTCAGAGTTGGATAGTGTTTTAAACAAATAACGGTAAAGAGTTATTGTGAATGTGTACAAATGAGGATTATGAAGGGAAAATGCCAGAACACCCAAAGCGGGTAGTTCTGGCATTTTTATTTTTTAATTAGTAAATAGCAAAAGTACGGTGCGCCTATCAACGAAACGATAATACCTGCTGGAATATCACTTGGCTCCAAAATATTTCGACCAATTGTATCTGCTAGCAATAGAAGAAAGCTGCCTAGCAAAATAGCAATAGGTAAATTCATTTGATGGCGTGGGCCGATTAGGGACTTGGCGATATGAGGAGCCATCAGCCCGATGAACGCTATGCCACCTGTAACCGACACAGCGGAAGCAGCTAGAGCTACGGCGGCTAGCAATAATATTGCACGCTCTCGTTCGATCGACACGCCGATACCCGTCGCAACAGCTTCATTCAACCCGAGCATGTCCAGTCGGTGTGCTTTAAATAAAGCGAAAGGAATTAATATGAGCAACCAAGGGGCAAGTGCCCAAATATAAGGCCAATCAGTTCCCCAAATATTCCCGGCTATCCATCTTGAAATAAAATCCACTTTCTCTTGCTTGGCAGAAGAAGTCAATACGACCATTACACCTGAAAGAGCCATCGAGAATCCAATACCCACTAGTACAAGGCGCATAGGCTGTAGTCCGTTTTTTCTACTGTAAGCAAATAGATAAATTAAAACGGAGGTGATGATGGCTCCCAAAAATCCTACTAACGGCAATAAGTAAGCGAATGCGCCAGCCTCAATCGGTACAAACAAGAAAAATACCGCAATAGCGACTCCAGCGCCCGAGTTAATACCTATGATGCCCGGATCTGCAAGATCGTTTCGCGTGATACCTTGTAAAATAGCACCAGACAAGGCAAGTGCAGCACCAGCCAGCAACGTAATGATGATTCTAGGAAGGCGAATAGAAAACAGTACAAACTCTTCTTTAAAAGTGCCTTGGCCAAGGAAAGTAGGGACTAGCCGGTTCCATTCAATAGAAGCAGCTCCTAAACCAAGCGCGATAATAGTTATGAAGAGAATTAAAACAACTAAACATATTCCGAGAATTCTTTGTTTTCTTCGTATACGTGGATGTATCATGAGAATGCTCGACCTCCCTTGCGTACGATCAAAAGAAAGAACGGTAAGCCAATGATGGCAATCAATGCAGCAACAGGCGTTTCAAACGGTGCTTGTAGCATTCGTCCAACCGTATCCGCTAGCAACATAAAAGTTGCACCTAAAAGAGCGGAAATGGGAATGATGAATCGGTAATCTGTTCCGACGATTGCACGAACAATATGTGGAATCATTAATCCGACAAATGCTAGGTTACCCGCTAATGCCACAGCAGCTCCTGCTAATAAAATAATAACAATAAACAACATGACTTTTATTTTCAATGTATTTTGTCCAAGTCCAATCGCTACTTCTTCATTCAAGCTCAATAATGTCAACTGGCGTGAAAGTACGAGTGCGACGAAGATACCTATGATAATGACTGGCGCAATAGTCTGAAGCTGTCCCCATGAGGTGCCAATCAATCCGCCGGCTGTCCACATTGCCACATCTTTTGAAATCTTAAAATACAAACCAACCCCTTGTGCGATGGCGAATAAAAATGTGGAGACGGCTGCGCCTGCCAATACCAGTCGAATGGGTGCAAAGCCGCCTCGCTTCGCGGAAGCAATACCGAAGACGATCAGCGCACCAACAGCCGATCCAATGAAGCAAGCTGTCATGATACCGAAATAGTTAATAGTTGGAATGAAGGCAAGTGCAATAGCTAATGCGGCATTTGCCCCGGCAGTCAGTCCAAGCAATCCCGGATCGGCCAAAGGATTTCGCGTCATGCCCTGCATGATAGCCCCTGAAACGGCCAAAGCGGCACCCACAAACACGGCACCTACTTCACGCGGAAAGCGTATTTCTTTTAGAATCTGAATGTTGTCTTCTTGGTTTGATGTGAATGAAAGTAAAACATCTTGCCATGAAGTGTGAGCGGCACCAAGCTTCATAGCAAATAGGAAACTGATTATTAAAAGGATCGTGCTAGCAAATAATTTAAAACTAAACGGTATAGCTTTTCCAACGGGTTTTTCCATTCTATTCATCCGCTCCTTTCTTGTCATAAAAAAAGGGGTCTTCAATGAAGAAGAGCCCCATCTTGTTTTATTACTTAGTTCCTAAAAAGCTTTTGATGAAGAAATCAAGTTGGTTATCAAGTGTGTAAGCATCGTTGAAAGAGAATTCTGCTGTGTTTACCTGATAGACTTGATCATTTTTGACGGCAGGAATATTCTTGTATGTTTCTGTTTCCAGGAATGAATTATCTCCTGTATCACTTTTACTCAAGATGACATAATCCCCGGCAAATTCAGGCAAGACTTCTGCAGATAGGGCGTAATATCCTTCTTTCTCGGTCATTTCCTTGACCTTTTCAGGCATAGCCAATTTCATTTCCTGGTATAGGATTTCAGTTCCTCTACCCCAGTTATCGCCGAAGACATAAATTTGTTTGTCAAACTCTTCGATGACGGAAACTGTCGTATCTTCTCCGATTTTGGCTTTAATATCTTCTCCTGCCTGCTTCGCACGTGCCTTAAATGCATCTACCCATTCAGTTGCTTCTTTTTCCTTATTCAATAACTTACCGATTTCGATTTGTTGTGTTAAATAATCCACTTTTCCGTATGTATACGTAACAGTAGGTGCAATTTCTTTTAATTTATCAATGTTCTTAATCGTGTTCAGTCCAATAATTAAATCGGGCTCCAGTTCAATGATTTTTTCGATATTTTCGTCTGAAACTTCTTCTACATCTTTCAGAAATGAATCAAAGCTTGGATTATCCTTTGACCAAGATTCTGCTCCTACCAAATTCACGCCAAATTGATGTACAGTACCAGCAAAACTTGATAATACCACAACACGCTGTGGATCTGCAGGAACCTCCACTGGACCTTCTTCAGATTCATAAATAATCGTGCCGCTTGTTCCTTGTTCTTTTGCAGGTGTATCTTCTTTCGCAGGTTCTTCCTGTTTATTGCCGCAAGCTGCTAACGCAAGTACGATAAGCAAAAGGGCAGGTAATAGAATTTTCTTCAACAGTTATTCGTCTCCTTTTAGTAGATCATATGTGATGCATAACGGTTTGCCCGTTCTTGGATCCGTTCCGATTTCCGCGTCAATTCGAAATACTTCTCGCAGTATGTCGGGTCGTACTACTTTTTCGCACATACCCGCACGTACAATTTCTCCATCTTTCATGGCAATGATGAAATCGGCAAAACGTGCTGCCTGATTTAGGTCATGAAGTACCATGACAATGGTGCGTTGCTGCTCTTCATTAAGCCTTTGCAACAGCTCTAGTACTTCCAACTGGTGTGCCATATCCAAATAAGTAGTCGGCTCATCTAGGAAAATTATATCTGTTTCCTGAGCAAGTGCCATCGCAATCCAAACGCGCTGCCGTTGACCACCGGATAATGCATCGACTTGACGGTATTTGAAATCAGTCGTATTGGTGACTTCGAGTGCCCAGTTGATGACGTCCATATCACGCGGTGTCAAACGCCCCATTGCATTCTGGTAAGGAAATCTACCGTAGGATACCAATTCACCAACCGTTAAACCACTGGCGGCTTCTTGTGTCTGAGGAAGAATAGCCATCTTTTGTGCGAGCTGTTTCGTCCTTTGTTTCACGATATTCCCACCATCTAATATGACGTCTCCTGATTGATGAGGAATTAAGCGTGTAACGGCTTTTAGAAAGGTTGATTTGCCACATCCATTTGCTCCGATGATGGCAGTCACTTTCTTGTCAGGTATTTGAACCGATAATCCTTTAACAATCAGGCGATCATCGTATGAAACTTGTAGATTATCTGTATACAAGCGAACCATTTCGTGAAATCAAACCTTTCCTACTAAGTAATCATTGATAATGATTATCAATGTCGTTACAATGAGAACTATAAATTGAAATGCAAGCGATGTCAATAATTATTTTAAAGGGAGAAGATGGAATGAGACAAGATCAGCTACTAGACGTAACGATTATCGGCGGCGGACCTGCAGGGTTATATGCTGCATTTTATAGTGGATTGCGTGAAATGAAGACGAAAATCATTGAATATCAGCAGCAGCTTGGCGGAAAGATCCATGTCTACCCAGAGAAAATGATTTGGGATATTGGCGGTATGACCCCGGCACCAGGAGCTCAGGTAATTGAACGGATTGTGGCTCAGGGATTAACATTTGACCCAGAAGTCGTACTCAATGAAAAAATTGTGAAGATCGAAAAGACAGAAGACAAGCATTTTGCATTACATGGCTCCTCGGGTACTGTTCATTATAGTAAAACCGTAATAATTGCGACAGGTACGGGTATTTTGAATCCACAGAAGATTGAGGTGGAAGGCGCAGAACGATTTGAAGTGTCGAATTTAAACTATACGGTAAAATCTTTAGGACGCTTCAAAGGGAAGACCGTCCTGATTTCAGGCGGTGGCAACGCAGCGATTGACTGGGCGAATGAACTGCAACCGATTGCTAAGAAAGTATACCTAACATATCGCAAAGAGAATTTGAACGGCCATGAAGCGCAAGTGCGGCAACTTTTGGAGAGCGGTGTGGTCTGTCACTTTAATACAAATATATCTCGATTCATTGCGTCTGAAGATCATAGCTCAATTGAGAGGGTGGAGCTGCGACACAATGAAGAAGAAAAAGTTACCACGATAGCTGTGGATGAAGTGATCATTAATCACGGTTACGCGCGCGATACTTCGTTAATTGGCGATCAGCAACTTGGTGTTGAACTAACGGAACATAAACAGATTGCAGGTACTTGCACGAGTGCTACGTCCATAGAGGGAATGTATGCGGCAGGGGATGTACTGAGCCACAAAGGCAAGTTGCATTTAATTGCAGGGGCATTTCAGGATGCAGCGAACGCAGTAAACTGCGCCAAAATCTATATTGATCCCGAAGCAAATGAAAATGGCATGGTATCTTCCCATAATGAACTCTTCAAGGAACGAAATCGAGAATTAGTGAAACAGCTTATATAAACAAAAAAAGGAACTGACCGACGATTTTTATTATCGTAGGTTAGTTCCTTTTTTAGATATTCTCGAGCTTATCTAGCTGTTTTGTTAGCATATATTTCCATTCTTCAGCCAGTGCATCGACTTCCAAAATCCGTTTCAATCCTTCTAAATCTTTAGAGCGCTGAAAATACACTTCATTTGCATAAAGAATGGAAACGTGGTTTGGGTCTTGTTGAAGCAAAGTAATCGGAGAGTTCGAACGAACAATTCCTTCTTTAATAACACGGCATAGGTATCCTGTGAATCCGGTGTTGACCATTCCCTTCATCAGACCAGGCAACCCAGTGCGCTTACTAATGGTGCTGCAAGGTACTCGACCTTGTGTGACTTGAATCACTGCATCTCCAACTGCAAACATATCTCCAATACATATATCTTTCTCGAGCATCCCGTCTACTGTCAGATTTTCTCCGAATGTAGAAGTGGGCAACATGCAGGAGAATTCCATTTCCCAGAGATCATAGTGTTCACTTGGATAGATACAGACCGCTCGATCGGGACCGCCATGGTGCTTCGTGTCTGCAATTCCATCCCCTTGAAAACCATCTACAGAAAGAAATGCTTCTTTTGCAGTCTGTTTACAAATAGCGCTAGAAAATTCTCCGCCATTAGCAGATTGTAATATGCGCGGCACCCCAATAGAAAGTGTTCGTAGTGATGGTTCAATCTTCAATAATACCCCCTTCTTTCCGTGTACTTATACATTTAGTATACGATAAACACGTAATATAGAAGAGGTAATTAAAGCACATATTAGATTGCGACCATGATCAACCAGAAGATATGCATGCACAGTACTGCGATATAAATGAATAATGCAGTAGTCAAAGCGATACGTACGACAATCCCTGAAGAACTTACTGTCACGATATACAAAAGTATCAAAGGTAATCCTAGTTTCACTACATAGAACAAAGGAATACTTTGTTCATATAAAAACGCTACTAGTAGATTGGCTTCTTCTATAAGACCAAGCCGTAAACCATAATCCGTAAAAACGGCATCTAATAAACATAAGCAAGCTAATAGAAAGCCCGCATTTAATAATCTGTTTTGCTGAATAGGAAAGTCCTTTACTGTATTCATTTTATTCGCTCCTTAGATACAGTGTAGTTACCTAGGATGAGTAGTAAGTGACTATTTTATACATTGTTTCACAACAATATTTATATTTTTATTTATTTGCATTATACTATAAAAATGCGTATAGTACATTACAACAGTAATGTACTAGGTAACCTTGAGGTGGTGAAGTTCTTGCTTGAAATGGATGGAGAAAAGCCAATTTATATACAAATTGCAGAATGGTTAGAGACGGAAATTATTGACGGTACGTTACAAGCGGACGATAAAGTGTACTCACAGTATCAACTGGCAGATCTTTTCAATATTAATCCTGCGACTGCGGGGAAGGGGCTGACGATTTTGCTTGATGCGGAACTTATTTACAAGAAACGGGGCCTTGGCACGTTTGTATCTGCTGATGCACGTGAGAAACTGCTGACGAAACGGAAAAGCGGCAGATTAAGTCGTCTCGTGCATGAGCTACTTGATGAAGCTGCATTGCTTGGCCTGCAAGAGGAACAACTCATTGAATTAATTCGGGCAGAGCGAAAGGAGAGGTCATAATGCCAGCAATTACTTTGAAAAACGTGACGAAAAGCTATCGTTCTATTACAGTACTGAATCAGTTAAATTTAGAAATCCGTGAGAATGTCATTACGGGATTGGTAGGACGTAATGGTGTGGGGAAAACGACACTTATGAAGATGGTTGCAGGATTCATAAAAGAGTCAGATGGAGAGCTTCGTGTGTTTGGTGAGCGTCCCTTCAACAGTCTTAAGGTTTCTGCCAACATGATTTTCATAGACGATATGATGGGCTTTCCGGATGCGCTAACACTGGGTGATTTACTAATGGAATGTGATCGCTTCTATGAAAATTGGGATCAGGACCTGGCTATGCGTCTACTCGAGTACTTCAAATTACCGCTGACGTTGAACCATCGTGTCCTGTCAAAAGGCAAACGCAGTACATTCAATGCTGTTGTCGGCATTGCTACACGTTGTCCACTAACAATGTATGATGAGCCGATTACGGGAATGGATGCTGGAGCGCGAAGAGATTTTTACAGGGCGCTGCTGAAAGATTATCTAGCACATCCACGAACTATTCTTTTATCGAGTCACCATATGGAAGAGATGGAGGACTTGCTGGAGGATATTCTGGTGATCGACGGTAAAAGCATTGCATTTCATGGTCCGATTACGGAACTGCAGGAAAAGTTCCTGTCACTTCAAGCTAAAGAGAGTGTGCTTAAATCTCATGCGATTCGATATGGGGTCGTTCATCGATCGAATGCGGGTCCGATGACAGAATGGATTGTTGACAATGAGCATACGGAGGCTGAAGTGGATGAGCTGAAGCAGGCTGGTATCCGCGTATCAGCACTATCTGCAAGCGAAGCCTATTTGGCAATGACAGGCCAGACGACAGGAGGGGTAGACGATGTTTACAACGCAATGGAGCGTGAATGAACTGGCAAAGCGTCAGTATTTATTTAAATTGAGTACCAACGGAGCCGTATTTACGACACTGATTGTATTGCAGATCATTGGAACTATTTTCATAAGTGGCGCTGGATCTACTTTCATGAACGATTGGGGAGAGGGTATAACTTTTAACTTTACGTCCATATCGAATGACGCACAGGTAGGATTGACATTATTCTGGGCTCTTATTGTAGGATTCCTGTTGACATCGGCTGCCCAACGCAATGAATCTTTTTCATTCGTGACGAATCGTCTAACCTTTCAGCTCGCGAACTTCTATTTCATTTGTACTGCGGCATTACTCGGCGGTGTAACAACAGTGCTACTCGGGTCGGTCATGAAAATTGTCGCGCTGTTCGGCGACAATATCATCATAGAAACGACAGGTCTACTGACATCGCCGCTTGATTTCTTCTCACGGATTCTAGTGATGACAGCGTACACATTGTTGCTCATGATGATCGGGTATTTACTTGGAACCTTAATACAATTCAGCAAGTTGTTTATCGTCTTGTTTGGATTGATCTGGTTTATGTATTTCACGTTCGGTATCAACTTGTCAGTTGGCGAAGGTGAAAGCTTATTGTACTTTTACTACGGAGAGACATCGATTCTGTTATTTATTTTGAAAGTAGTAGTGTCGGTTTCCGTACTGTTTGGTATCAGCTTCTTTGTGACAAACCGTTTGGAGGTGAGAAATCCATGATGATTTTTATGGTTTTGATACCTGTGTTGCTGCTGCTTGGTCTAGTTTTAATTGTGATATTCACGAAAAATATGAAGCGCACGCGATTGAAGAAAAAGTTTCATCGCAATTTCATTTTTGGTTATCTTCTGTTGCTGCTGCTTGGTCTTGTCGTGGCGGAAGTCATGGAACGTAAGGTAGAACATCAAAATCCCCCAAAAGTAAACGTAGAGGACGTGGAGTTTGATTTGCCGGCAGCAATAATAGAAGGGACACCGATTCCTGAAAAATTTGTTTTGGCGAAGCGGTCGCATAAAGTAAAAGGTGAACTAGTGATACCCTCTTTCACAAATGCTTATCTTTTAATCGAACGTACACCTGACAACAGCCATACCATTACAGAAACCGTCTACACCCCTGAACTGACGGCGAATATAGGGGAGGAAAATGATGTGTATTATGACGTTACAGACCGGCTTGAAAGTGCATTGCCGATTTGGGAAAGTAATTTAATGACTGTACCTAAACAACCACTTAATAATATACAGTATACGTTTTATCATGATTCGAATATATTGAATCAGTTCACTGGGGAAAAAACGTATGGTTATTCTTCAGGTTCGGTGTCAAGAGCTATGACGATTCACTTGATCGTACCCGAATCAATTGTGCTGAAACTTCCAGAGCTAGAAAATGAATATGGAACTTATATAGATGTGATTAAATAGAAAAAGACTGAAGCGTAAAACGCCGCATTGTTTGTGGCATTTCAGCTTCAGTCTTTTGTATTATCCGCGTTCTACAGGCATTGAACAACATCTGAAAGAACCGCCTGATTTAATGATTTCAGAGAAGTCGACTTCTATGACTTCAAATCCATTTGCGCGTAAGTTTGCATTCACTTGTTCGTTTTGTGGAAGGTTGAATACTTTATTATTACCAATGGAGAGAACATTAGTACCTAGCGAAAACTGTTCATCTTCCGCCACTTCGATCAGTTGGTACGAATCTGCCAGTTGATGGAGTGTTTCCTGATCAAACGCTGCTGGAAAGACTAGCGCTTTTTCGGGAGAAAGGATATTGAAAACGCAGTCTAGATGCAAGTACCGTCCGTCAAATGGAATTCGCTTAAGTTGATGATCAGGAAGCTGTTCTTCCAGCTTGTTAACAGCTTCCTCGGATGTACGGCTACTGATGCCGATGTAGAGAGTATCCCGGTCGACAATAATGTCTCCGCCTTCCATTCGATCCGTCGCGGATTGATAGGGAATGTCTTGCGCAATCAGCCATTCTTTTAGCGTGATTTCTTCCCCTTTTCGTATATTTGTAGCCAAGTCTGCGATGAATACTTCATTACCGATTGTGAATCCAATATCCCGTGTAAAGACTTGTTCAGGGTATTTTTCAGAAGTAGGCAGCGTAATGACCTCCACTCCGTTCTCCTTCAAAAGCTTCTCAAATTCTGCGTGCTGATTCATTGCACGGCTTTTATTGATATTTTCATTTTCATACTTTTTTTGTACTTCGTTAATGACTTCATCAATCGCCATGAATTCTGGCTGGCATAATATGACTCGGCGCAATGTATCATATTCTGTTATGCATTTTACCGTATCTATTCTTTGGTTATTAGCGGTCACTGTCAGTGTGCCTCCCATTCATGAAAGTACTTTGTATTATTCCCATTTACGAATTTTATAAACTTCTCTAGCTAATAGGTTCCACTGTTTTAGAAAGGCCTCTCACAGCGCCTGACAATCAGTTAGAAAAATAAATACAGTAAACGCTTACATATTTCCATTGACAAATAATTTAGAAAACGTTTAAAATAGGTTAAACGACTATATAGCGACACTTTTGTATTGACTGAATTTGGATGGGGTGAAGTGCAGTGGATCAGAGGAAAAGAGAAATAGGGTTCTGGTGGTCGATCTTACCGTTAGTATTGATGATTCTAGTCATGATTATTACCGTAGTACAGCTTAAAGAAGGACCGCACATGCCGCTAATTGTAGGAACTGCCATTGCGTCACTCGTAGCTTGGCGTCATGGTTTCTCGTGGGAAGAAATTGAGGAAATGATGTACAAAGGAATTCGTTTGGCCCTTCCGGCAGTAATCATCATTATGCTTGTCGGTTTGGTTATTGGCTCGTGGATGGGCGGCGGAATAGTCGCGACAATGATTTTCTACGGATTGAAGATTATTACGCCTTCTTGGTTCCTAGTAGCCATAGCGCTGATCTGCTCAATTGTATCATTGGCAATAGGTAGCTCCTGGTCGACAATGGCAACGATTGGTGTAGCTGGAATGGGGATTGGACTCAGTATGGGAATCCCTGCAGGTATGGTAGCGGGAGCTGTCATTTCTGGTGCGTATTTTGGAGACAAGATGTCACCGTTATCGGATACAACCAATTTAGCCGCAGGACTTACCGGAACGGATTTGTTCGATCATATTAAGCATATGTTGTATACGACAATTCCTGGATTAGTAATTGCCCTTGGTGCGTTTACATTCCTTGGAAGAAAATTTGGTTCAGGTGAAGCGGAATTAACATCGATTGCACAAACGGCCCAGGTCATGCAAGATAGCTTCGTTATATCGCCTTGGCTATTGCTAGTTCCTTTGGCAGTCATTTTGATGGTCGCGATGAAGATTCCTGCAGTGCCGGCACTGATTATCGGAATTGTTTTAGGTTTTTTATCGCATGTAACAATTCAGTCGGGGACGTTTGTGGATGCACTTGGTGCTCTGCAGAGTGGTTTTGCGATTGAGACAGGTAACCAGCTAGTAGATAAACTATTTAATGGTGGCGGCTTGGATAGTATGATGTATACCGTCTCTATGACTATTGTGGCCATGACCTTCGGTGGTATTCTTGAGTATTCAGGTATGTTGCGAGCAATTATGACGCAATTGCTGAAGGTTGTAAAATCTACGTCCACATTAATCATTTCAACGATTGGCGCGTGTATCATGACCAATGCAACTTGTTCTGAACAATATATTTCGATCGTTGTACCTTCCAGAATGTTCAGTAAAACATATAAAGATATGGGACTGAGCTCGAAGAACTTGTCGCGTGCATTGGAAGATGGAGGGACGCTTACGTCCGTATTTATTCCTTGGAATACTTGTGGTGTGTTTATATTCGGTACGCTTGGTGTCAGTGTAGTAGAATACGGCCCATACGCTATTCTGAATTTTGCTGTTCCTCTTATTTCAATTATCTACGCTTTTACAGGTTTCGCTGTCGTCAAAATGACGTCTGAAGAAATTGTAGAAATGAATGACCAAGAAGCGAAGTTGGAACTTGAGGCACAGCTCGAATAATTCAAAAAGGCAAAGCCGAGGTATTTTAACGGCTTTGCCTTTTTAATAGATAGCAAGCTTCATTTTGTACAATGCACGTGGTCTACCTTGGCTGTAGGTCATTTCTTCACCAACAGTATCGACAAATTGTTGATCCATTAGCTTTTTAATTGTACGTTCAGCAGTTCTTCTGGAAACAGCTAAATATCCTGCTAAGTCATTAGCGGTGAATGGTGTAGATTGCCTGAATTGATCAAACTGCGTTAGCTTGGAAATGACAGCTGGGCTCAATGTCGTCTTTTCACTGATCTTAAGCAAATCTGGGTCGTCCAACCTCATCGCGACTGAAGGTTTTGTAGCTGGCAAAGGACCGTGTAGTTTCTTATGTTCATCAAGCATAAAAATCCCTTTGTCTATTGCTTGTTTACCAAGTTGCAGTGCACTCATTGCATTGTCACTAGCTTCTACGATCGTTTGGCCTAATCCAAAAGACAAAGTAGATGCAGGATGAAGGGATTCACAGAACTGGATGAAGTCCTTCATTGCTAAAACAAATTCGATGGTTCCTATAGTAGTGTAAAAAAAGAAGCTACTTTCTTTTTCTTTCCATTGTGCCTGCAAGTAGTTTGCTAGTGTCTCAATGGTGTCCTGTGGAAGTTGCTCAGGTTGATGAACTTGCAGTATACCTACAGCGATTTTAGTCGCTTCGCTTCTTGTTAAATTCGCTTGTTGGACAGCGTGTTCCATCGCACGTAAAATATTGCTTGCAGGATCCAACATCCGGAATGATGGGATGCCTGCCGCTTGTAATTGATCATACACGGCATGCACACTAGTTATTGCCATTTTTGACCTTCCGCTTTTTACATGCTCAATATGAAAGTTCACAACAGCCTGCAAATCACCGTTGGATTGCAGTTCATATATAGCAGGCTTCTGCATGGAAGAGAGAGGACCGAGATCTTGCAGAATCTGTTCAATGTGTATTTTGTTTTTTATATCTAGAGAAATATCATGAATTGCGATATTTTTTTCTGAAGCAAGGTATAATAAAGTGACAGCGATAGTATGTTCATTTTGCTGGATATAAAATGTTGGAATCGAGATGGTCCGAAGAACTTGCTCAGACGCTTCATAAGGCAAGGAGCCAGAGAACAAAATAGCGTGACAAGGTTTTAGTGTCTCCAGTAAACGAGGAGCTTCGGACGGACTATCATATTGATAGTAATCAATGCGCATATTATGGGGCAACATAATATTCTCTGCTTGTCGACAAAATTCTTGTGAGCCGATTAATGCAATGGTAACCTTCATAATGGGACCTCCTCTTTTCATTAGCGACTATTTAACGACAATCATACAATACGAATGAAAAGCTGCCAATAGGAAAGGAAGAAAAATAATGAAAATAACTGAAATTGAAATTTTTGCAATTCGATTACCGCTCTATGAACCATTTGTAATTAGCTACGCATCTTATGATGATATGCCTTCTATTATCGTAAAACTTACAACAGACACAGGTTACGTAGGGTATGGTGAAGCAGTAGCAGACGACCATGTCACGGGCGAAAGTTGGGAAGGTACATTTGCCGTACTTCGTCACACACTTGCTCCTGCTTTACTCGGAGAAAATCCAAGTCGCTTTGGGAAAATTCATGAAGTGATGGATCAAGCGATTTACGGTGTACCTACAGCGAAAGCGGCACTAGACATGGCTTGCTTTGACGCAGTAGGGAAGGCATATGGTATCCCCGCCTATAATTTAATTGGGGGTCGTTATCATGAGAAGTTTCCAATTACGCATGTGTTAAGTATTGCTTCACCTGAACATATGGCACAAGAAGCTGCTGATCGTGTGGCAGCTGGCTATAGTTCATTAAAGATGAAAGTCGGTACCAGCGCAGCTGAAGATGTCAAGCGAATTCAGGCCGTGCGCGAGCGTGTTGGCAAAGATATCGCAATCCGTGTGGATGTTAACCAAGGTTGGGTCAACAGTGCGACGACATTGCAGGCAATGAAACAATTGGAAAGCTGTGAACTGGATTGGCTCGAGCAGCCAGTCAAAGCGGATGATATCGATGCAATGGTAGAAATCAAATCGAAAATTGCGACGCCTCTAATGGCTGATGAGGGATTGCGTGGCGTGCGCGAGATGCGTGAAATCATAGCAAAACGTGCAGCAGATAAAGTGAATATCAAGCTCATGAAATGTGGGGGTATGTATCCTGCAATGAAGCTTGCACATATGGCGGAGATGGCAGGTATCGAATGTCAGGTTGGATCAATGGTGGAGTCGTCTATTGGATCTGCAGCAGGCTTCCATGTAGCATTCTCACAAAAAGCGATGACGAGTGTAGAATTGACCGGCCCGTTGAAATTCAGTAAAGACGTCGGCAATCTGCACTATGATGTACCGTTTATTGAACTCAACGAAAAGCCTGGACTTGGCATCGATGTAGATGAACAAGCGCTAGAAGAATTGACGGTGCGTAAAGAAAAGGTGATAGTATGACATTGCAAGCATCACTTTCACTTCTAACAGAAGATCAGCTGCCGGAAGTTCTAGCTTTACAACAACGAATCATTGCTGTTCTTGAGCAACCTGATTTTCTTCAACCGCTATCAGAAGAAGAGTTTGTGTACATTCTACGCGGTAATGGCATGATGGTAGGAGCTTTCGTCGATCATCGTCTCATCGCGTTCCGTGCTATGTTGGACCCTGGTGATGATGAAGAGCATTTAGGAATCGATGCGGGAGTATTAACAAATGAATTATCTAGTGTGCTGTACTCGGAGATTTCGGGTGTGGATCCAGACTATAGAGGGCATGGACTGCAAACAACACTCGGTAAATGGCTAATGGAACATGTCGAAAGAGATCGTTATCGCTATATTTGTACAACCGTTGCACCATTTAATATTCCAAGCTTGAAAGATAAATTTGCACTAGGTTTAAGAATCAAAGAACTCAAAGTGAAATATGGCAATAAACTGCGCTATATTTTATTCAAGGATCTCCAAGAGCCTTCCCGTGGAACGACGTCGGAACAGCAATTTGTTCTGATGGAGAATACCGAACAGCAGCAAAAATTGTTGAAAGAAGGTTGGATTGGAGAATATATCGAGAAAAAGAACGACCACTGGTATGTAAAGTACGTAAAATAATGCATTTGCATCATGTAAGACTATGCCTTTAAGCGTAGTCTTTTTTTCATTGTCCATAAGCATTTCAAGTGCCCAACAGATCTAGAATGCCAACTCTATGGTAAAATTAAGGAACTACAAATTGAAAGGTTGATATCCGTAATGCAAAATTCTTCTGTAAAACTCACTTCATTATCTTCAAAAGGAGGCTGCGGTTGTAAAATAGGACCCGCTGATTTAGCTGAAGTTCTACGAACATTGCCTCCTGGCGTCGCGGACCCTAATTTACTTGTCGGATTGGATACAGGCGACGACGCAGGTGTATATAAGATAAATGATACGACTGCTATCGTGCAGACCCTAGATTTCTTCACACCCATTGTCAATGATCCATATGATTTTGGACAAGTGGCAGCGGCGAATGCGATCAGTGATGTCTATGCAATGGGCGGTAAACCAATTACAGCGTTGAATATCGTCGCATTCCCGATCCATACACTTGACCGCAGTATCTTGACGGAGATCTTGCGCGGAGCTGCTGACAAATTAAAGGAAGCTGGTGCAGTTCTTGTCGGTGGCCACTCGATTGATGATCAGGAGCCAAAGTTCGGTATGCAAGTAACTGGAACGGTACATCCTGACAAGATTCGCACAAATGCAGGGGCAAAACCAGGTGATCGTTTGATTCTGACAAAACCGATTGGCGTAGGTATCATGACTACTTCATTGAAAAACGGATTATTGTCTGAAGAAGAAGAAATTCACGTGACAAAAGTGATGACAACACTCAATAAAACGGCGGCTGAAGTAATGGATGATTACAGCATTCATGCGTCAACAGACGTAACAGGCTTTGGCTTACTTGGACATGCTTCTGAAATGGCAACAGGTAGTGGCGTATGCTTGCGAATCGATAACGAGAAAGTTCCTGTATTACCACGTACAAGAGAACTAGCAGAAGCCGGTTCGGTTCCGGGCGGTACGAAAAACAACTTTGCACATATAGAAGATATGGTAGAATATCCAGAATCATTGGATCAAATCGGCAGATGGATTTTATGTGACGCAGTAACTTCTGGTGGCTTGCTTGTATCAGTTGCTGGAGATGAAGCAGATCGTTTGCATGCACAATTGCGTGAAGCGGGAGTCGATGCGCATATTATTGGAGAAGTAACCGATGAACATAACGGTCGAATTATCGTGCAGTAAATCAAGGAGATGGAAAATTACATGGTACGAGATATTACATTGACAGACGCACTCGAATTACAGAAAAATCGTTCACATACATTAGTCGATGTACGCTCTCCAAAAGAGTTTAAAGAAGCAACTATTCCAGGCAGTATTAACATTCCGATTTTCACGAATGAAGAACGGGCGGAAGTAGGTACGCTTTATAAGCAAGTAGGAAAACAAGCCGCAATGGATCATGGTCTGGCTATTTTCTCTAAAAAACTACCCGATTTCATTGCGGAGTTCAGGAAAATTGACACGCAAATCACTGTGTTTTGCTGGCGTGGCGGCATGCGAAGCAAAACGGCAATGACCGTACTGGAATTGATGGGCATCCGCTCAAGCCGAATCAGTGGCGGGATTCATACATATCGCCAGTGGGTCATTGCGAAACTGCAAGAACCAATCAAACCTAAATTGCTTGTACTAAACGGCTATACAGGAAGCGGCAAGACGAAGATTCTTCACAAGCTAATGGAAGACGGCTGTCCGGTCATCGATCTAGAAGGCATGGCAGGCCATCGAGGTTCGATATTCGGACAAATCGGTGTCAAGCCAAACAACCAGAAGAAATTTGAATTACTAATTGCAGATAAACTGGAAAAGTATGAAAATGAACCATATATCTTCATAGAAGGCGAAAGCAAACGCATAGGGCAAGTACATATGCCGGAACTACTGTTTGAGAAAAAAGGCCAGAGTCCGCAGTGGATTATTAGACTGCCGGTCAAAGCGCGGGTTGAAGAAATCCTTTCCGAGTATGAACCGGAAAAACAACCAGAACTGTTTCTAGAAGCATTCTCAAGAATTCGCAAACGCATCCACCAACCCATCGCGGCACAAATTCAGGAAGACCTGGAAAACGGACGTTTTGCGGAAGCTGTAGAACAGCTATTGACTCACTACTACGACCCTCAATACGAACACTCCGTAGCCCGCTTCGCTACAACTGGCCAAGACGTGATCGAGGCTGAAACCGTGCAAGAAGCGTATGAAGAATGCCTGAAACGGTATAAAGAGCTAATGAAATAAATGAAGGTAGACTATCCTGTTGGGTAGTCTTTTCTTTTGCGTAAAAATAAAATGAGTTGAGTGCAGTCCGCCTGCGTAGATCAAAGAAACTCTCACTTTTGGTTAATGTTATTCATTCAGACCACTAGAAAAGTTTGTCAGACAACTAACTAGGGTATTCTTAAAACTATCATCAATCAGACATTCAACGAGAAAAACTGATATAGAAAAGAGGAAATGCCATGATCGAACTGAAAACAAATCTACCAGGAAAAAAATCACTATTTGGAGATGCGCGGAACATACTTCTGGAACATGATATCCAAATGGGAGGTAACTGGGACTTTGACCGCGGAAACTTCGACACCATCTTGAATCAGGACGGTAGCGATACGATCTACTTACGAATACCTTTTCACGTAGTGGAGGGTGAACTCGATGAAGATAGCGCAATGATCGAATTTGACGTACCTTTTATCATCAATCACGTAGTAAATATTGGATTGGATGACGATGACAGCCCTGTATTAGCTTCTGTCGGACTCGACCAGTTCCAGACACCGGAAGATAAAGACGGACCTATTGTATACGATGAAAAATGGGTACATGAAGGGGAAGCGCGAATAGCAAAGTTCTCAGATCATCCTATTTTTATCGCTCCACTAGTATAAAATCTTACACTATGAAAGGACAAGCAGGCCTGGCATCACAGGGCCTGCTTGTTTTCGTGTACGGAAAAGCCTCCTCATTGTCCTGACTAATGTATGATAAGATAAATAAAGTGTAAAAAATCAATTAACTTGCAAATCCATTACGTGGTAATAAAAAAGGTGGGAATTTCATGTCAAGACAGCAAGATTATTCATACTATACAAAATCTAAAGCTGCACAGAAGCAATTGTATAAGCGCTCCTTACTTGTCGTGATCATTTCCCAAATATTTAGTGGTGCCGGACTTGCAGCAGGAATCACAGTAGGTGCGCTATTGATCCAAGACATGACGGGAAATGAAAGCTTAGCCGGTATGCCGATTGCGCTGTCTACTTTTGGTTCCGCATTCTCTGCCTATCTCGTCGGCAGGTTATCTCAGCGTTACGGTCGTCGACTCGGCCTCGGTTCAGGCTTTATCACCGGTGGTGTAGGAGCATTCGGTGTGATATTTGCTGTGATGACCGGCAGTCTTGCTGTGTTATTCATCTTTCTGTTTATCTATGGGGCAGGTACATCTTCCAATCTACAAGCTCGCTATGCTGGAACAGACCTTGCGAGTGAAAAGCAACGAGCTACTGCAGTCAGTGTCGCTCTTGTTTCAACCACAGTTGGCGCTGTAGCTGGCCCCAATCTCGTCTTACCAATGGGACATATAGCAGATCTAATCGGTATTCCTACATTAACTGGTGTATTTCTACTGGCGGGTGTCGCCTACGTATTATCAGGGCTGACATTCTTGCTGTTTTTACGACCCGATCCGTTACTCGTTGCACGTGAGATTGAACTGGCTGAACAAAAGGAACGTGAAGAATCTTATGAAGGATATGTTGTTCATCAGCATAAGGCAAATAAGATGGGTATTTGGGTAGGTGGCATCGTGCTCGTACTGTCGCATGGTGTCATGGTTGCTATTATGACGATGACCCCTGTCCATATGCAGCACCATGGCGCTGAGATATCAGGTATTGGTTTGGTAATCGGCTTACATATAGCGGGTATGTATTTACCGTCCGTTTTTACGGGTGTGTTAGTAGACCGGATTGGACGACCTACTATGGTTGTAGCTTCGGGCGTGACACTTGCGTTAGCGGGTATTCTCGCAGCCTATGTAGCAGGCGGATCGATATTCTGGATGTCCGCATCACTCATATTACTAGGTGTGGGCTGGAACTTCGGATTAATCAGTGGAACGGCCATTGTTATCGATTCTACTGATGTGTTAACTCGCGCGAAGATCCAAGGAAGCATCGACGTGTTTGTCGCACTAGCAGGAACAGTAGGTGGACTTGCATCGGGAATTGTCGTGGCGTTCTTAGGTTTTTCCATGTTAAGTTTTCTCGGAACCTATATTTCCTTACTACTTATTCCGCTCATTATTTGGATGCGGTATAAACAAAAGAATATTCCTGCACAGACTGCCTGACAAAAACGGATTATTTCCTCGGAAATAATCCGTTTTTCTTGCGTAAACGACAGGCTTGGCTGTGGGGCATCTTATCATTCTTTCGCATAGAGTAACAACGTAGAAAGAAATAGGAGGGATCGTTCATTGAATCAGCAAAGTGAGTATTGGATGAATCACTGGCAACATCCGCAATATCGTAGGATTTCAATGGAGCAGGCAAACGAAATTGCCAGACAAAGAGTACCCGGTGAAGTAGTCAAATCAGAACTGGAATTTGACGACGGTATGTTGATATATGAAGTGGATATTCGCACAGCAGAAGGGCATAAGTATGAAGTCAAATTAGATGCGGTGACCGGTGAGGTACTGAGGGTGAAATTAGATTGATGTGAAACAAGGAATGAAGTTCGATTACTTTTCCAAGTCTATTATTCTGTGTATGATGAAAGTAAGAACTATACACAGAAAGCAGGGAATTAGTATGTACACACCTATTGATTACTCCAATAACCTACAAGAGAAGTACGCACAACTTGCAACACAGTTGGATGCACTAGTATCGGGAGAGCCAAACGTATACGCAAACTTAAGCAACGCATCTGCATTACTCAATCAATTCTTCGATCGCATCAATTGGGTTGGTTTTTACTTGATGGATGGCGATGAACTCGTTCTCGGCCCGTTCCAGGGATTACCGGCATGTATCCGTATTCCGCTCGGTAGAGGTGTTTGCGGAACAGTTGCGAAGACAAGAGAGGGCTTAGTCGTACCGGACGTCAACGCGTTCCCAGGCCATATAGCATGCGACGCAGCATCTCGTTCCGAAGTCGTTGTACCGTTGATTAAAGATGGAGAAGTGTTTGGTGTACTCGACATCGACAGTCCTGAACTAGATCGCTTTACGCAAGATGACTTGGCGGGATTGACGCAAGTAGTAGAAGCACTTATGAAGCATATCTAGTGAAGAAAAAAGGCTGAAGGGGAGGAAGACGTTACACTGCGTTCCAGGCGGACGCGTTCTGGAGGGCCCGCTAGTCGCTTTGCTCCTTTAGTGGTCTCACCTGTCGAGCTGATCCTCCCAGAGCATTCCACTTCGCTTCACTACTGTCTCTTACGTGACTGATAAAGTGGAATGACAAAACCTTACGTATTCGTATTTGAATCTAATAAGTAGGAAAACAAGCTAAGTCAGTTGGTAATCGCAATGTAAACCTAATTAGCTCTAGTATAATCAGTTGATCGTAAGTGGAAGGCGGCGACTCCCGATGGATCAGCGTGCGCCTTGAGACCCCGCAGAAGCGAAGCGCACGAGGAGGCTCAAGCCACGCCCATGGGAAAGCGACCGCCTGGAACGTCGATCAACGGTGCCTTTCCACTCACTCACTTTCTAAGATTATATAAAGAAAAAGCACGCCGGAGAAGTTCTCCAGCGTGCTTTTTACATACCTAAAACCCAAGTAAAGAAAATGACGACGATCGCGATAGGTGCGAAATAGCGTACAATCACTTTCCACAACGAGTGAAGAGCAGGATGCATTCCTAACTCTTCCGCTGTGTCCTCTTTCGTTAGCACGAAGCCAGCAAATAAAGACACGGCCAATGCCCCGAGCGGCATCGCAATTCTACTCGTCAGCAAATCGGCAAAATCGAAGATGGAATTGCCGAAGATGCTAACATTAGATAGCAAGCCAAATGACAGTGCACTTGGAATTCCAACTAAAAAGATCAGCCCGCCAAAAACCCATGAAGCACGTTTTCTTCTATCATGCTTTTTACGGATGCCTGTAGAAACTACTATTTCGAGCATTGCGATAGCAGAAGTCAGTGTAGCAAACAGCATCAGGAAAAAGAAGATGATCAAAAACGCACTGCCAAATGGAATTTCATTGAAAATAGCCGGTAGAATGACGAAAATCAGCCCGGGGCCCGCTTCTGGTGAATGCCCTAAGGCGAAAACAGCTGGGAAAATAACAAGTCCTGCTAAGATAGAAATACCTATGTTCAGTATCGAGACATTAAATGCAGACTGTCCAAGCTTCTCCTCTTTTGAAAGGTAGGAAGCGTAGGTCATCATTGCTGTCACACCGACACTCAGTGAGAAGAATGCCTGTCCCAACGCAACAAGAAATGTAGTTCCGTTAAAATAACTCCAATCCGGTACGAATAGGAAACGCACACCTTCCATCGCCCCATCTAGTGTCAGCGAACGAATCGCCAATACAATGAATGACAAGAATAATAAGGGCATGATCCAGCGGCTAGCTCGTTCAATTCCTCCACGAATCCCGCTTTGAACGATGAAGATCGTCAACGCCATAAATAATGCTTGTGCCAATAATACTTCCCATGGATTCGCGATCGTCGTATTAAACAGTTCACCATAATCCAGCCCACCTAATGTAAACGTAAAGGCTCGAGCTAAATACGATAAAATCCATCCTCCGACAACACTATAAAAAGATAAGATAATGAAAGAAGAGGCAAGCCCCATCCATCCAACCCATCCCCAACTGCGTCCTGTTGATAATTTCTTCAAAGAAGTCACGGCATCTGCTTGTCCTCTTCGTCCGATGACAAACTCAGCCAATAAAATCGGTAGACCGATCAATAATGTACAAATGATAAATAACAGCACAAACACGCTGCCGCCGTTCGTACCGGCCATATAAGGAAACTTCCAGATTGCACCTAAACCGATGGCACTGCCAGCAGCTGCTAAAATAAAACCAATCTTGGATGTCCATTGTTCACGCTGTTTCATAAGAGTCCTCGTTTCTTTTACTAAATCACAAAGTCAATAAATCTTATCATAATTTTAAGAAAGAATCGATAGATGCAAGGTTAACGGAGAATTCCGAAAATTCATTTGCTTATACAGTTAAATTGGTGTAATATTACACCTATAGATATGAATTGTAACTACGAGGTGATTTTGTGAATCAACAACAATTAATAGAGCTGATTTCATTAAAGTTACGAGTGATCCGATTGGAGAAAGAATACTCCCAACAAAAAATGGCGGATGTACTGGGACTTTCCAAAAAGACCTTGATTCAAATTGAAAAAGCAAGAGCAATGGCTAGTTGGACAGCCGTTATAGCAGTCTGTGCTTTATTTCGTGAAAGTGAAGTATTGCAAGCGACAGTCGGCGGAGATCCACTAGAAGTACTGGAAACAATCGCACACGACGGTATTGACCGTCGAATGGATCAATCGATGGGCGGTAAAGTGTGGTGGCGTGAATTGAAAACAAAAGGACGTTTTCGTTTACAGCAAAACGTAATTAGCCAGCATTTTCGTATTTTGGATGAAGAGCATTATCGTTGGTACAGTTCGTTTGATGAAGATGAGGCGTGGCATCGACTGGAGGAATTGAGCGGAAAATAAAAGGGGGGACGCGTATGGTTGCACCTATAGCATTTGCGGTACTTTTATTCATCGCGTTACTATTTTTCACAGGAATTGGATTGTTATATTTATTGTTAATGGGATGGATCCACTATATTCCGTTAGCACTTAGTGCGGTGATAGTTTTATATGTTTGGATCGTCATGATGATTTTTCATTTCTTCAACACGAAACAACGAAAACTGTCGTTCGGTGCTATTGCTGGAGTAGTTATAATCGGAGCGGCAGTTTGGCCAGTCATGCATATGTATAAGGAAAGTATTTCGACAGTGGATGCCGAAGTAGAGGTGCGTTATTATGAACCGTTTACCATTGGACAGGAATCAAAACTCGCTGTACTCGATGAAGCCGCTTCACTCGAACTGAAGGATGATTTACCCAGAGTAGACGGAGCTACCGCGCTATATCCACTGTATGCAGCGTTTGTTCAGGCAGTCTATCCTAGAAAAGAATACAACCCATATGATAGTGAAGTAATGGTCAATACAACACCTGTTGCCTATGAAAATCTACTTTCCGGCAGGGTAGATATGATTTTTGCAGCGGGGCCTTCAGACGCCCAAATGAAAGCGGCGAAGAAACAAGGTATTGAGTTGAAATTAACGCCAATAGGTCGAGAGGCATTTGTCTTTTTCGTCAATCAAAAGAACCTCATTGATCAGCTAGAATTAAAACAAATTCAAGATATCTATGCGGGGAAAATTACAAATTGGGAAGAAGTTGGAGGGAAAAGCGAGCCAATCCGTGCATTCCAACGACCGGCAGACAGTGGTAGTCAAACAGGCTTGGAACGGTTGATGGGGGATATTCCGATTATGGATGCTCCAAAAGAAAATGTGGCCGAAGGAATGGGGGGTATCATATCGGAGGTCTCAAAGTATCGAAATTATAAAAATGCCATTGGCTATACCTTCCGTTATTATTCCACGGAAATGGTAGGCAATGAGGAGATTAAATTGCTGGCAATCGATGGGGTAGAGCCGACGAAAGAAACCATACGAAGTGATGAATATCCAATTGCATCTGAGTTTTATGTCGTCACAGCAGGGACAGAAAATCCGAATGTGGAAAAGTTCATTGAATGGATGAATTCACCACAAGGACAGGAATTGGTGGAGAAAGTCGGTTACGTGCCGATGAAGAAACCGTGAAAACGGTAGTCTAGTGAAATGAAAAGAGGATATACATTATGCAAGGAAACAGAAACAACTAGTGTTTATCATGCTCACTTTCACATGCGCAGCAGGTGTATTTTTCTAAGTGATTTATTTCATAGTATGGCCTATTGGGGCTACGGATTGACGTAATATTGGATAGGTGTTGCACGAACTTTCATAACCGGAATGGTAGGAACTACGTTCATTCTTCAATCGTTAAAAGACCTGTAGAAAAAAGTGGGCTTACGACTGTACATATTTTATTAAAAGCACTCGCAGTTTTAGCTATTGGGCTCGTTTTTTGTGGACTACTTTTATAGTCGTTGCGGGTATGTCAAGAATGTGAAGGTTTTATAATCATATTGAGCAAACAGTGCATTTTATACCCTTAGCTAACTGGAGTGATGAACTAATGGTGAAACGATATTTAAATATAGTATGGCTCGTTATGAGTCTGATTCCAGCGCCATTTCTGTTTCATTTCTATGAGTATGGTCAGTATATGAAGCGAGAAGAGGCAGCGTATTTAGTAGTAGTCCCTGGTTTATACATTGTGATATCAGGTATTTTATCTTGTACCGTGAAGGTTCGTTACATGTTGCTTATGAACATGATAACAGCCATAGTATCTCTAGTGTTGGCAATGAATTTCATCTCAGACGATGGTGGATGGTTCAAGCCATTTGGTCGAGACTTTGTTATGTTGCTAACAGCTATCCCATTTTTTATTGGACAATTATTGATTCGGATGGTTGCTAAGCTTATTATAGGTCAATAGAAAAAACGGCATGCCGCTAGATTAGAGGCATGCCGTTTTTTATTTCTTAAGTGTATGTTTCTTACCTGCTTGATCCGTCACGATTAACTGTGTTGCGGTAACTTCCATATCTTTCGCAAGAACATTGGAAATCTTGCTTGTCTTTTTATCTAACAGATTATATTTATACACACCTGATTTGTTGAAATAATACATCGTAGAAAGATCGAACGCTACAGACTTATTGTTTTGACTTACTTGATTGGTTTTCGTAGTAGCTTCCACTTCATCGAAAATAACACGCGCGTTAAAGTTCAATAAGGTCTTTTTGTTTTTCCCATCCATTGCAACTGAATATAGCGTCAACGGATCATCCAGTGGAGTAGTAGGATCGAATTTGGAATCGAAAACACGGTCCTTGTTCTTTTCAAGTGTATAGTAGATCCGATCGTTCCAAATGAACATATTACGGAACTTTTGATCGATTGGAATACTACCAATTGTATAACTCCAGTCATTAACATTTAATTTCACTAAGTTATAACCTGCAGGCATTTTATTTCCTGCGTTGATCGAGTTCCAATACGGAATGAATATTTCATCATTGTATAGGACCATTTGATAGCCGGACATGAGCAGTATTCGGTTGATTCCGTTATCTGGCATAGTCGCGCTATCCAAGATTGCTGATCGTGTACCTGCCTTTTTATTCTCTTTAAATAACTTAGTAGATGTTTTATCTTTTACAATGGTATAAATAAAGCCGTTTTGTTCAATCGTTTTACCTTTAACACTTACATAGGAATGGTAGTCATCGAGCTTCATAGAGTTGTCTAATGCGCGCACTAAAAATGCTGAGAACTGAGAACGTGTAACGGAGTTAGTCGGCATGTACTTACCTTCTGAACCCCCGGTGATTCCTTTTTTGGCAATCCCGTTAATATCGGGGAATGACCAATGTGTCGGGGATACGTCCACAAATGTTGCTTGATTATCGACAGGTATGTTAAATGAACGACGAATGATCGCAGCCATATGTGCGCGTGAAGTATCTTCACCAGGACGCATGAAACCATTATCACCACGCATGATGCCTTTTTCATTCATTGTTGCTAGAATTTGATAATAGGAAGATTTTTTCGAGACGTCCTTAAATTGCACTGTAGGATTTTTAACCAATGGAATCTTCAATGCTTTTATGAGCATGGAAGATGCCTGCGCCCGTGTAATGGGATCATTTGGCTTAAAGGTACCGTCTGGAAAACCTCCGATGATATTACGGTCAGCTAAATACATGATTTCTTTTTTTGCCCAATGCTTGTCTACGTCAGAAAATTGTGTGGCAGCCTGTGCCTGGAATGGTGTTGCTGCGAAAAACAAGAAAACTGCTAACAACCCGATTAGTTTATTCTTCATATAGGTAGACCTCCTTTAGGTATTCTATTCATTATACAGAATTGCAAATGGAAAAATAAGGGCCTTTAAACATAAAAACCGACAAAAGGGAGAACTCTCTTGTCGGGTCTTTGGAACTTACTTTGTACCAATCTCGTATGTTTTCACTACATCGATACAACCCATTACGGATTGCAACATAGAACAATTCTTCTCCGTCAGCTCCATGATTCTGGGCATCTTTTCGTCTGTAACGTTCGATCCGATAACAGTAAAGTGAAGGTGAATCTTCATCAATCGACTGGCATCATCCTGAGAACGCACCACTTCTTTTACATCAATTGCAATGTCTTCTGCTGGCATGCGCATTTTATCAAGGACTTTTCGCATGACACCGCCACCACAAGCTGCGATCGATGCAACCATCAGCTGATAAGGCCGAAACCCTTTTTCTTCATTTGATGAAATGTGTAATGTACCGAATTCTGTCTCCGTATCAAAACCGTGTTTTGTCATATGGAAATTCATGTTGATCAGCCCCTTATGCAGTTAGTATACGTTGTTTCATTAAGAAAACCAAAGAACGATAACTGACTCTCTATGTTTAATCTCATGAATTTGTGGAAGACTAAACGTAAGATGGAAAGGAGTGTTGAGAATTGAGTGAAAACAAACAGCCACACAAAACACTGACTGATAAGAACAACGGCCTTTCATCCGCACAGGAAGTGTTGTATGCCAAAGATTACAAACGGGCAGATAAGGCTACTGAGCCAGACAACAACAATAAGAAGTAAGATACGAAAATAGTGAATGAGGCGTTCCCCAGTAGTTTTAATCAAACTACTGGGGTTTTTCTCATGAAATAGACCTGACGCATTCTTCACATTCGCTGTATACTAAGAGTAAATGCTTATACAAAGAGAACGAGGATATAGAATGAAGAAAATTGGATGGAAAAAGGTTATCGTCTTACTAGTTGCTTTCTTCGTCATTTTTCAAATAGCAGGAAGTTTTTTCTTTTATAACTTGGCGATTAAGCGTGGACCGAAAGACTTTCTGACAGGCAACGCAGATTTGAAAGTATCGGCCGAAACTATGGACGTGTTTTTAAATGGAGACTGGCTAGATTGGGTAGATAAACAGGAGTTTAAAGAAATGCATATGACTTCAAGAGATGGTGTAGATTTGATGGGTTATTACTTAGCTGCTAAACAGCCTACCGACAAATTGGTGATTCTGACACATGGCTATTTAGGACATGCCAAACAAATGGGGTTATACGGTCAATATTATTATGAGGAACTCGGCTATAATATTTTCCTGCCAAATGCTAGAGGTCATGGAAAAAGTGGTGGTGATTATTATGGATTCGGTTGGCCTGATCGTCTAGATGTGATGGATTGGACGAAGTTGCTTGCCGAAGAAATGGGTCCTGACACACAAGTGCTCTATCACGGTTTGTCTATGGGTGCTGCAACGGTATTGATGGCAAGCGGTGAAAGCCTACCGAAACAAGTAAAAGCAATTATCGCAGATAGTCCGTATCAATCTGTCTATCAGCTTTTTGCCTATCAATTGAATCGAATGTTTCATTTACCGGCCTTCCCTTTACTCGACAATATGAGTTTACTGACGAGCGCCAGAGCAGGATATTCATTGAAGGAGGCGGATGCGTTGAGCGCGGTTCAGCGTGCGACTGTACCGATCCTATATATCCATGGTAATGCGGATACGTTCGTGCCGACAGAGATGACAAAAGAGCTGTATGAGAAGACAAAAAGCGATACGGAATTGTTTTTAGTGGATGACGCCAATCACGGTGAAGCATTCGTGATGGATCAGGAAGCGTATAAGAGAAAGGTAGATGAATTCCTTGAAAAACATTGGTCGACATCGAACCTGTCAATTGACCTCTCTCGCTAACCGTCCTATACTATTTTTACAAAGTAGGGGAAGTAGCATTCCTCGATATAAGGTCGTGGTGTATTGATAAAAGCAACAGTAGAACAACTTTGTAAACAGCACACGGAACTGACTAGTCAAGATGTGAAAATACTTCAGGAGATGGCGTTTAGCTTACAAACCTATGCAGATCTATCTGATTCGTATATGTTTATCGATTGTAAATTAAAAACAAGTAATCAGGCGATTGTCGTTGCGGAAGCTTTTCCAGTTGGTAGTACACCGCTATATAATAACTCAGTTATTGGAAAGATTGTTTTTGAATCTTTTGAGCCAGGTGTATTTTATTCCTATCGTAACGGGAAGAAATCCATCATACAGCAGGCAATGACGCAAGAAGGTATCTTTGTGCATCAGACTGTAGTACCCATTAAGAACACATTTCATCAAGTGATCGGTGTATTGGTATCTGAGAAACGAGTCACTTCACCGCAATCGGTTGACGACATCAAAAGGTTTTCGGTAGTTACAGAAACGGCGGAAGACCAAGTGACAAATTCGGGACTTGGCGTAGTCTCAGACTTATTGATGGAAATGCTTATTTTAACGGATGCTAGTAATCGGTTAATATACGCGAATCCTTCGGGTTTGAAACTGATTTCTGAAATGAGTGGCAGGGACGATGTACTAAATCGTAACTTGTTGGAAATATTACCGTTTTTGCATGCGGTGTATGAGAAGAAAGAAGATGTATTTGTCTTTGAGATGACGATTCAAGATAAAAGCTTAATTGTAAAAAAAATAAGGATGCATGAAAAGAACAAATCTCAAGAAACGTTGTTGATTGTCCAGGATATTACGGAACTTCGAACAAAGGAAAAAGAATTGATGATGAAATCCGTCGTCATTAAAGAAATTCATCATCGAGTTAAAAATAATTTGCAAACTGTGGCAAGCTTAATAAGATTGCAAATGCGTAATGGTATGCCGGTTGAAAATCGATCTGCTTTTGAGGAAACGCTTAACCGGATATACAGTATTTCCTCAGTTTATGAAATTATCCTTACGAAGGAAGATGCAGACGACGATGATGTAAATATTATAAATTTAACGAGGAAAATTTGTTCCACGATGGTGCTAAATGAATACAATTTAAAAGTAGACTTGATTATTGAGCCAAATAACAATAAAATAATAACAACATCTAAGAAAGCGGTTTCAATGGCACTGATCATTAATGAGCTCATACAAAACTCCCTAAAGCATGCATTTCAAGGCAAAGAAGAAGGGATTATTGATGTGGAATTTATCGTAGATCATGATTTTGTGGAACTTCATGTTTCCGACAACGGCGTTGGAATGAAGAATCCGCAAACTTCGCTTGGCACGGAAATTATCCACAATTTGGTAACCAATGACTTGAATGGTGAGTTTCTATATGTGCCTAGGGAAGTCGGGACTCATGCAGTAATTAGTTTTCCAGTGGGTGCGGAGGTGGAAACTTTTGATGAGTAAACGAATCTTGATAGCGGAAGATGAATCAATTATTCGCATGGACCTGAAAATGACCTTGCAAGACCATGGCTATGAAGTCGTTGGGGAAGCTGGTGACGGAGACAGAGCGATCGAGTTGGCTTTTTTGCATAAGCCTGATTTAATCTTGATGGATATTAAAATGCCGAAGATGAATGGGCTGAAAGCGAGCCGAATCATTGGAGAGCAATTGGATATACCAATTTTAATCATTACCGCGTACAGTCAAAAGGAGTTTGTGGAAAAAGCCCAGCAAGACAGTGTGGTCGGTTATTTAGTTAAACCTATTTCTGAAGCTAATTTAATTCCTGCAATTGAAGTGGCGCTTCACCAATCCAGTAAAGCCAAGCGGCTAAAGGACAGCATTCAGCACGCGAAGCAGCAAGTGGAAAAGCGGAAAGTTGTGGAACGGGCAAAAGGTATACTGATGAGTACAGAGCACTTAACCGAGCAACAAGCATTTAAAAAAATGCGTGATACAAGTATGTCGCGGCAAATGACAATGGAGTCACTTGCCATGGAAATTATAGATTTGCACAAGTGAATAGATCTAAGCAAAGACGCTTAAAGAGATACATTCTTTAAGCGTCTTTTTGTGTTCTTTTCGCGAGTTGTATAAAGATTTAAAGGTGGTGGCTAGTGAATTAATGCACGAACATAATATCACAATAGGATAGTAAGAGGGGGAAATTTAGGTGGAAATGATTGGTACAGTCATTGTATATATCATCATGGCCTGTGCAATTGCAGGGGCATTTGCTTCAATAAAAAATCCTGAAGAAGGATTAGGTAAGGAATTTATGTCTGGATTACACGCAGTAGGACATATCTTCGTGCCCGCAGCAGGGATTATGGCATCGATTCCATACTTAACGTGGTTCATCAGTAAATTTATCGGTCCAATTTTTAACTCGATCGGGGCAGATCCAGCAATTGCCGCGACAACGATTCTAGCTTCAGATATGGGTGGATATCAGTTAGCGGAAGCATTAAAAGTAACAAATGAAGGATGGATCATGGCGTTAATCGTCGGTTTCATGTCGGGAGCAACCATTGTATTCTCCATTCCAATGGGTCTCGCAATGCTTGATAAACGGGACCATAAATATATGGCGCTTGGTATCATGTCGGGTGTACTGACAATTCCAATCGGTGCTTTCATTGCGTCTGTTTTAGTTGTCTTGTTCAATACGGATGTGCGTGATGTAATCAGTACGACTGCAACATCTAATTATGAGTTTGCAATTGGTTATTTACAGATTTTCATAAATTTATTGCCATTATTACTATTTGTTGTATTAATTGCGGTAGGACTGAAGTTCGTCCCGCGTATTATGATTAACGGATTTATGTTGTTTGGCCGTGTGATGGATGCAGCTATTAAACTTGTGTTAGTGTTCTCTATCGTTGAAATATTTACAGGTATCTTCACTAAAATCTTTGGTGTTTGGGGATTCGATCCAATTATGGCGGATAAAGCCGATCAGTTCCGTGCGCTTGAAACGGCCGGATATATTGGTATTATGTTAGCAGGTGCATTCCCAATGATTTACTTGATCAGAAAGTATATGGGAACACCTTTGGAAGCCGCTGGAAAGAAGATTGGACTTTCACCTGAAGGTAGTGCTGGTCTACTTGCGACTGTCGCGAATATCTTGGCGATGTTCTCATTAGTTCGTTATATGAGACCAAAAGACAAAGTTATCAATATCGCATTCGCAGTATGCGCGGCATTCTTGCTGGGTGATCATTTATCTTTCACAGCGAATTTCCAGCCGAATATTATTTTACCGGTTATACTAGGTAAACTGAGTGCGGGAATCATCGCAGTTATCATTGCATTCAAGCTGTCTGTACCAACAGCGTTAAAGTTGGAAAAGCAAGACCGTGAAGCAGGAATTATTCGCGAAGGCGAGTACGAA
This sequence comes from Sporosarcina sp. P19, assembly GCF_002743165.1. Classification (NCBI taxonomy): domain Bacteria; kingdom Bacillati; phylum Bacillota; class Bacilli; order Caryophanales; family Caryophanaceae; genus Sporosarcina; species Sporosarcina sp. P19. The sequence continues at coordinate 128,603 of NZ_PDYR01000004.1, forward strand.
GATGCTGAAACAGAAGCTCCTGCCGTTAAAGCATAAAAATTTAAACAGGGAGTGTGTATGATGAGCGAAGAAAAGAAACGCTTTATACAGGAATTCGTTCCAGGAAAACAAATTACACTTAGCCATTTGATTGCTAATCCTGATCCAGATATGTTTCAGAAGTTAGGTATACAGGAAGCTGGCGCCTTAGGTATTCTTACGTGTACACCAAGTGAAACAGTCATTATTGCAGGAGACTTGGCGACGAAAGCAGCGAATGTACGCATTGGATTTCTTGATCGATTTACAGGTAGCCTCGTCATTGTAGGCAGTGTCTCAGAAGTAGAGATGGCTATGCTTGAGATTAATCGTTTTTTATCGGAGAAGTTAAGTTATACACCATCTGAAATTACAAAATCATAAGGAGTGAGGACGATGCGAAACAAGGCAATGCTAATCGGTGCGGTACGAGCCGGAAAGTCTACATTAACGAATGCTTTATTGGGCCGAAAAGTAGAAGCTTTCAAAACGCAAACGCTCAGTTATTATGATTGGATTGTTGATACTCCGGGAGAATACACAGAAAATCCAATGTTCTACAAAAATATTATGGCTACCGCGCTTGAAGTGACGCACGTACTGTATTTGCAAGATGCAACGAGCGAAAAGATTATCTTTCCACCAGGTTTCAGCATGGGAATCCCAAAATTGCCGATTGGTGTCATCACCAAATGCGATCTCCCGGAAGCTGATATAGACCGTTCACTTGGCATGCTAAACACTGTCATGAGCGAAGGACCCATCGTCATGGTTTCTTCTGTAACGGGCATGGGAATCCGACATCTTAAGGAATTGACAAAGCTGAACGACCTTCAAGCGATGCGTCATTACGTCGAGTCAACAGCCGACGAGCACTTGATATTTCTAGGCTAATCTTCTTTACAGGTAGGTAGGAATTTGATATAGTAAATTTCATACAAGTAAATAAAAACGGCAAAGGCGCCTTTACATCCCGTGGGAAAATCCACGGGTTTGTAAAGGCGTCTTTTTTATATCAAAAGTGTAGGAGCTGGCGTCCGGAACTAGATGTAATCAAAAGCGCAGGACGCCGTCTAGCCCCGACAGGCGTTGGAGGTCTTGCCGACAAAGTGCGCACTATGCACTTTATCGGCAAGACCGAAACGACCCGAGGAGCTGGCGTCCGGAACTAGATGTAATCAAAAGCGTAGGACGCCGTCTAGCCCCGACAGGCGTTGGAGGTCTTGCCGACAAAGTGCGCACTATGCACTTTATCGGCAAGACCGAAACGACCCGAGGGGCTGGCGTCCGGAACTAGATGTAATCAAAAGCGCAGGACGCCGTCTAGCTCCAACAGGCTTAGAAGGAAGTAATCAGAAGGGGGATGTGGGAGTGAGCAATTTCAATAAGCACGAAACAATTATCAGTGCAGGAATTGATATTGGCACAAGCACGACGAAACTGATTATCAGTCGATTTTCCCTACGTAATGTGGCGGGCGCAACACATGTGCCAAGAATAGAAATTACAGACAAAGAAATACTATACAAAAGTCCGGTGTTTCGAACGCCATTGCAAGATGCAGTGACAATTGATGTAGCAGGTGTTCAACAGATTATACGCTCAGAATATAACAAAGCAGGAATCCAACCTTCTCAGATTGAAACAGGAGCTGTCATTATTACGGGTGAAACCGCTACCAAGCGAAATGCCAGTGAAATGTTACATCTTTTGTCTGATGAAGCAGGTGATTTTCTCGTAGCGACGGCAGGCCCTGACCTAGAAGGCATCATCGCAGCGAAAGGTTCAGGTAGCTATGAATGGTCTGGAAAAAGTGGCCAGGTAGTCGCCAATATAGACATTGGTGGAGGAACAGCTAATATTGCAGTGTTCAAAGACAAACAACTTCTTGGCACCTGCACGATGCATATCGGAGGCAGATTGATCGAATTTGAAAACGGCAAAGTCCGTACAATTTCACCGCCAGTCGCACGGTTATTGCAAGACCAAGGCTATTCGTTACAAGTCGGTGATCCCCAAAATGCACCAGCCGTTTCATTCGTAACAACGTATATGGCCGAAGCGGTGGCACGCATGTTGAAAAAAGAAGTCCATGCACAAGATCAAGTGCTGTTACTCGGTCATGAACCAAACTGGCTACAATCGGTCGATACGATTGTCTTTTCAGGTGGTATTTCCGAATGTATGTATCATCATGCGACTGACGAAGTCCAAGAAGCACAATACAACGATATTGGAATTCAACTCGCGGAAGCACTACTGCAAAACACATCACTGCAACACTTTACTTGGCAGGAGCCAGTAGAAACTGTACGAGCGACTGTATTGGGAGCTGGGACACAGACTACTGAAATTAGCGGGGCTACGATACAAGTTGCGCCACATGAGTTGCCATTAAAGAACATCCCGATTTACCAATATGATTTTGAAGAAAATCTCGAAACAGGACTACTCCACTTCGAAGATGCGGTACAGCAGGCAGTTACTTTATATGACTCTGCAAAGGAAGGGCAAAACTTTGCGCTCTATCTATCCAACCTTCCATATCTAGGATTTCGCGATGTGCAGAAGCTTGCCAAAGCAATTGTTCAAATTATGAACGAGCGGCCATGTCCGGAGCAACCGATTATTCTGGTCATTCAATCCGATCATGCTAAAGTGATTGGTCAAACATTAGCTGCGTTACACGTGAAACAAAGCATTATTTGTATAGATCAAATCAATGTGGAAACGGGTGATTACATCGATATCGGCAATGCGCTCACATCAGGCGTCGTACCGGTCGTCGTAAAAACCTTAACTTTTCACACAACGTAAAGGAGGTCTCGTACGTGAACTTATCCACTACACTAGGCGGCGAACGATATGTGTTCCATGACCTGAAAGAAGTACTAGCAAAAGCGAATGAAGAGAAATCTGGTGATCGCCTCGCAGGAATTGCAGCGGAAACGGTGCAAGAACGAATTGCTGCCAAAACCGTTGTCAGTGAGTTGCTTGTAAGTGATATCCGTAACAATCCACTGATTCCGATTGAAAGCGACGAAGTGTCACTTATTATTGAAAATGATATAAACGAGAAGGTTTACGGTGGAATTCAGAACTGGAGTATCGCCGAATTACGTGAATACATTTTGAGTAATGAAGTAGGAGACCGCGAATTAAAGCGTCTCAGCCGCGGATTGACTTCGGAAGTCATCGCAGCCGTCACAAAACTAATGTCCAATCTCGACTTAGTACACGCGGCCAATAAAATTGAAATCTTATCAACATGTAATATTACAATCGGTCAAAAAGGCACTTTGTCTTCCCGTTTGCAACCGAATCATCCGACAGACAATATTGATGGCATCATCACTTCGTTAAAAGAAGGCTTGTCTTACGGTATCGGCGATGCGGTAATTGGGATCAATCCCGTAGATGATTCCGTAGAGAGTGTAAAGCGTGTGTTGAATGCAACGAAAGATTTCATTGATGAATGGGAAATTCCGACGCAAAACTGTGTGCTCGCACACGTAACGACACAGATGAAAGCAATTGAACAAGGTGCGCCTGCGGATATGATTTTCCAAAGTATCGCGGGAACAGAAAAAGCTCATCGTTCATTTGGTATTTCAGCGGAATTAATTGCAGAAGCAAAAGATCTTTCACTGAAAATGGGGACGGGTACCGGCCCACAAACATTGTATTTCGAAACAGGGCAAGGGTCGGAACTATCCGCTGAAGCCCATTATGGCGTGGATCAAGTAACTATGGAAGCACGTAACTACGGTTTTGCACGACATTATGATCCGTACATCGTCAACACGGTTGTCGGATTTATCGGACCGGAATATTTATATAACAGCAAACAGGTAATCCGTGCTGGCCTTGAAGATCACTTCATGGGTAAGCTACACGGACTACCGATGGGTGTAGATATTTGTTATACGAACCATATTAAAGCGGATCAAAATGACATTGAAGATCTAAGTATCTTATTATCAGCGGCAGGTGTGAACTTCATCATCGCAGCTCCGATGGGCGATGACGTTATGCTGAATTACCAATCTATGAGCTACCATGACGTGGCGACGGTTCTTCGGACAATGGGCAAAACACCAGCGCCTGAATACTTGAAATGGCTTGAAAAGATGGGGATTTATGAAAATGGCATGCTGAGTAAACGTGCCGGGGATCTCACACTCTTCAATCGATAGGAGGTGGATGGACTTGAATGAGGAATTAATTCAGCAAATCACAAAAATGGTCGTGGAAAAACTGGAGGCTGCAAGTAGTAGTCAAACAGTACAGCAGCCAACAAACAAACAGAAAGTAGAGCTGTTTTCGAAGCAACCTATTGGACATGTGGAAGTGGAAAAAGTAAAAAGCTCGCCTAGTGGAGCGGTGACATTCCATAGTACGACAGAAGAGCTGAAGCGGAATGTTTCCACTGTAAAGCCAAAGCCAACGACGGCGTATGGTAAAACGAAGTCAAAACCCAAAATAGATTCTGAAGAAGATAAGCTAGCAGAATATCGCAAGAAAACACCCGCTAGGATAGGGGTTGGGCGAGCGGGTTCACGTCCGAGAACAAAGACGTGGCTACAGTTCCGACTGGATCATGCGGCAGCAGTCGACGCGGTCTACGGTGAAGTTCCGGATAACTTGCTTGAGCAGCTGGGGTTATTTCAAGTGCAATCCCGAGTAGCAGATAAAGAAGAATACATTCGACGCCCGGATCTGGGTAGAAAGCTTTCGGACGAGTCAAAGTCTCTGATCCAAGAGCGCTGTAAGAAATCACCCGTCGTACAGATCGTTGCATCAAATGGCCTGAGTGCGAAAGCAATTGAAGAAAATTTGGAAGACGTCTACTTGTCATTGGAACAATCACTTAACAACTTGAATATCGAGATGGGCACAACATTTTATGTCGATAAGGGGCGAGTTGCTGTGATGGATGACATCGGAGAACTATTGCAACCCGATGTTGTGGTCATGCTGATCGGTGAACGTCCAGGTCTAGTATCCGCAGAGTCGCTAAGTGCGTATATGTGTTATAAACCCAGACATGGCACGATTGAAGCAGATCGCATGGTCATCTCCAATATCCATAAAGGCGGAATTCCACCTGTTGAAGCAGGCGCATTCCTTGGAACGATTATTCAGAAAATCTTAAAATATGAAGCGAGCGGTGTATCGCTTGTTCAAAAAGAAAATTAAGGAAGGGGGAGGACAAATGAAAATCTATGCAGACATATTGTCGATGCAAGTTATTTCAAACGTCAGTCCGGAACTTGCTGAGAAGTATAAATTGAAGCCTAACCAGCGTAGCTTGGGTTTAGTGACGACGACAATTGATGACGTCGGCTATACAGCAATTGATGCAGCAACGAAGCATAGTGATGTGGAAGTGGTCTACGCAAAAAGCTTTTACGCGGGCTCATCCCATTCTTCTGGACCACTATCTGGTGAGTTTATTGGAATCATTGCGGGTTCGTCGCCGGAAGAAGTGAAAAGCGGTCTGGATTCAATTCGTATAACGATAGAGCATGAAGCCTATTTCGAAACGATTAACGGAAATCCAGATCATGTGTTATATGCGCATACTATCTCGAGCTGCGGAAGTTATTTAGCTGACATGGCGAATGTACCAGATGGACAGTCGTTGGCATACTTGATTGCACCACCTGTTGAAGCCGTTATCGGTTTGGATGCTGCTTTAAAAGCTGCAGACGTCACACTTTGTGTACTCTATTCACCTCCCTCCGAAACAAACTTTGGCGGAGGTCTGCTGACAGGTAGTCAATCTTCTTGCAAGGCAGCAGCCGATGCGTTCCGGGAAGCCATACAGAACATGGCGGATCATCCGTTAAGTTATTGATAGTTCAGCATGCAGAAAGGAGTGTTTTGATTTGGTTCAATTAGTGGATAATGATTTATTGGCTTTGCAACAAATGCGCACGGCCGTCCAAACTGCAAAAGAAGCACAAGAGAAATTCATGGGCTTTACTCAGCAACAAGTAGACAAGATTGTTAAAGCTGTAGCTGACGCGGCCTTTGAACAATCCGGTCGCCTCGCGCAAATGGCAGTAGATGAAACGGGTATGGGGGTAGCAGCTCATAAGAAAATCAAGAATGAAGTTGGCTCTCGTGATGTCTATGAAAGTATCAAGGACTTGAAAACAGTCGGTGTCATCAAAGAAGACCATTTGAATAAAGTGGTGGAAATCGCTGCTCCGTTCGGTGTAGTTGCCGCCATCATCCCGACGACTAATCCGACATCGACGGCATTCTTCAAAACATTGATTGCGTTGAAAACACGAAACTCTATTGTCGTGAGTCCTCACCCATATGCAGTTGAATGTACACATGAAGCATTAAAAGTATGTGATGCAGCAGCAGTTGCGGCAGGTGCCCCGGAAGGTTTGATCCAGTGTCTTACATTGGCTTCAATGGAGGCAACGCAGCAATTGATGTCGCATAAAGATGTCAATCTAATCATTGCAACAGGTGGTAGTGCACTAGTCAAAGCGGCGTATAGCTCAGGTAAACCGGCGTACGGCGTAGGTCCTGGTAATGTGCCAGTGTATATCGAACGGTCGGCGAAGATTGAAAAAGCGGTAAGAGATATTGTCGATAGTAAATCATTTGATTACGGTACAATTTGTGCAACAGAACAAGCAATTGTTGTCGATAAGCACGTCGTCGATCTCGTTACGCGTGAGTTGAAGAAAAACGGCGCATATATTTTATCAGATGAAGAGAAAAAGATTATGGAAGGTGTCATCTCCCCGGTGCCTGGTAAGGTGAATCCGAAAGTGGTTGGCAAGAGCCCGCAGTTCATCGCTAAAATGGCAGGTATTTCTTTACCGGAAGGCACTCGCTTAATTATCGGGATGGAAACAAAAGTGGGCAAGGATGTACCGTTTTCATTGGAGAAATTATCACCGATTTTCGCTATGTATATTGTCGATGGTGTGAAACATTCGAAAGAAGTTTGTCTTGACTTGCTGAATCTTGGTGGACGTGGACACAGCTTGGTGCTTCATACGGAAATCGATGCAGTCGCTCGTGAATTTGCTATGGAAATGCCAGTTTCACGTATTATGGTCAACACGATGTCGTCCATTGGAGCAGTTGGCGGTACGACAGGCTTAATGCCATCATTTACATTAGGATGCGGAACATTCGGCGGCAACATCACATCAGACAACGTTACAGCTAAGCATTTACTGAACATTAAGCGGATGGCATACGGCACGAAGGAAGTACAGTTACCGAAGCACTCAGAGCCAGTAGAAAGCTCGAACGATCAGCTTGTATCCAATGTGATGAACAATGTATCAGCTTCAACAAACAGCAACATTGATCCAGCATTAGTACAGAACTTAGTCAGTGAAATTGTTAAACAACTTTCAAAATAAAACACTATTAGGAGGAAATTATTATGAATAGAGAAGGTACAGCATTAGGAATGGTAGAAACTAAAGGATTAATCGGGGCAATTGAGGCTGCAGACGCAATGGTGAAAGCAGCAAGCGTAAACTTAGTAGGTAAAGTACATGTAGGCGGCGGAATTGTAACAGTTATGGTACGTGGCGATGTAGGCGCAGTAAAAGCAGCAACAGATGCAGGGGCAGCTTCTGCACAACGTGTAGGCGAATTACTATCTGTTCACGTTATCCCAAGACCACATAATGAATTAGAACTGATGTTACCAAAAAGCGAATAATCACTGCTGACATAGTAGAAAGGCGTGAACTAAATGAATCAGCAATTGATTGAGCAGATTGTCGGAGAGATCCTTGGACAGCTAGGGCAAAGTCCCGTTCAATTGCCGGAACGAGCGGTTCCCATTGCGGTTTCCGCCCGTCACGTACATTTACAGCCTGAACATGTGGAAGTATTATTTGGCGCAGGGTATGAATTGACACAGCGGTCCGAGCTCTCACAGCCGGGCCAATTCGCCGCGAATGAAACGGTGATGATTGCAGGACCTAAAAGCAGTATTGAACGCGTACGTATTTTAGGACCTGTCCGCAAAGCAACCCAAGTTGAGGTCAGCTTTACGGATGCTATGAAACTCGGCGTCAAGCCTCCGCTTCGGGAATCCGGCAATATTGAAGGATCTGCACCGATTACACTAATTGGACCAAAAGGTAGTGTGCATATAGACCAAGGATTGATAATTGCGCAGGCGCATATCCATATGGCACCTACAGATGCTACGCGCTTTGGCGTGGTAGACGGGGAATATGTCACAGTGGAAGCAGATGGAGTCCGATCTATTTCATTCCGCAATGTACGCATTCGGGTGAATGAGCGATATCGCCTTGAAATGCATATCGATACCGATGAAGCAAATGCAGGTTTCATTACACAGGGGTCGATTGGGCGTCTGGTGAAACCAAATGACGCAAAAGAAACGGTACCTATGCAAGCGACGACGGAAACAACGAAGTCACCTGATCCAGTAGTACGTATTCCAGAGGCGCTTGAATTCACCAAAAAACTTTTGTCGGCTGAAGACGTGGCTGATATTTCGGAAAAGGAAATTGTCGTCAATAAAGGCACAATTGTTACGGCACTAGCAAGAGATACAGCACGGGAACTCGGTAAAATGATAACTAGTAGAAAGTAGAAAAAGGTGATTACGCATGCGAATGGGTAGAGTGATTGGTAATGTATGGGCAACCCGTAAAGAGGATGGATTATCAGGACTTAAGCTATTAATCATCCAGCCAATTGATGCACACGGCAATAATATACAGTCGCATATGGTCGCGGCAGATCGAATTGGGGCAGGGGTTGGTGATGAGGTACTCATTACGAGTGGCGGTTCTTCACGCTTTATTTTACCAAAAGAAAACCCGATCCCAATCGACGCGGTCATTATTGGTATTATCGATTCAACAGAAGTAAAGAGAGGTGATATACATGAGTCAAGCGATCGGAATGATTGAGACAAAAGGATTGATAGGATCGATTGAAGCAGCAGACGCAATGGTAAAGGCATCTAATGTGGAGTTAGTATCACAGGAGATGGTGGATGGTGGTATCGTAACGGTCGTCGTTCAAGGTGATGTCGGAGCAGTTCAGGCAGCTGTGGATGCAGGTCGCGATGCAGCAGCGCGTGTTGGTGAATTGCTAGGTGCACATGTGATACCGCGTCCTGATGATTCAGTATATGGCATGGTGAAACCGCTAATGCCAACTACTCCAGAAATTCCTAAAGTAAAGAAAGCGATAGAAGCGAAGAAGGCACCGAAGAAAGACTGAAGGCGAATTACCTATGAGCATTTGCGAAGTTTTATTGGGCATAAACTCTTCGGTCATAATGAAATCTATAGAAAGGAGTGGTTTCCATGGCTTTCAAACGACATAAAATTGCAGTCATTGGAGCGGGTCATACGGGTGCGACTGCCGCATTGATGGCGGCGCAGAAAGAATTAGGCGACATCGTATTAGTCGATATTCCTGACCTCTCCAATCCTACCAAAGGTAAAGCACTCGATCTCCTTCAGACAAGTCCTGTGCAACAGTTCAATTCCCGCATCACAGGTACATCGAATTACGAGGATATTGAAGGCGCTGCAATGGTGATCATTACAGCAGGCGTCGCACGCAAACCAGGTATGAGTCGTGATGATTTAGTTGCGACCAATGCGAAGATTATGCGTTCTGTTTCTGAACAAGTGAAGCGTTACGCACCAGACAGCATTGTGCTGATTTTAAGTAACCCGGTAGATGCGATGACATATGTTTGCTATAAAACAACGGGCTTTCCTAAAAATCGTGTAATTGGACAATCAGGTGTGCTCGATACTGCCCGTTTCAATACGTTCATCTCGGAAGAATTGAATATTTCTGTAGAAGATATTTCGGGCTTTGTCCTTGGTGGACACGGCGATGATATGGTTCCACTTGTGCGTTATTCATACGCTGGGGGCATTCCGTTGGATAAAATCATTTCGAATGAACGATTGGAAGCAATTGTGGAGCGTACTCGAAAAGGCGGTGGCGAGATCGTCTCGTTGTTAGGTAATGGTAGCGCGTATTATGCACCTGCTGCGGCTTTGGTAGAGATGGCGGAAGCAATTATCAAAGATAAAAAACGAATTATGCCATCTATTGCTTATTTAGAAGGCGAATATGGATATCAAAATATCTATTTAGGCGTTCCTACTGTTTTGGGTGGCAATGGTATCGAGAGTGTAATCGAACTCCCGTTAACAGAGGAAGAACAAACAGCGCTCGATCAGTCAGCTGATTCTGTTAAAGCAGTGATCGAAATTTGCGAAAAGCAGTTGTCCTAATAACTACTGATCTCTCTAAGTCGTAAAGGGGACTTAGGGAGATATTTTTGTATAGGAAGAGGTTTTTTTGGCGCATTTTAGTCATTAAATGATAGAGAAGTCAAAGCTTATCTTAAAAGCTGACAAAAAGTTAATAAGGAATTACAACTTTTATATTTACTTTTATTTACTTGCATGGTACAATAAACAGAATTCACAGATTTATTAAACGTGCCTTTATTACACTAGTTCGGAAATATATAAAGAACTCATTTCCTTTCGCCTTTAAAATGTAAGCGCTATCAATAGGCCTTTTATTAATAAAAGCGAAGAAAATGTTCTTTTTTCCCCGACAAGGCATATACTATGAAAAATACAAATCCAGGAGGTAATTCTTATGCAAAACAACACCTATCAAAGCAATTCAGCACTACCAGAGCAAAACGAGACGTTCTATTTGATCACAGGTTACTCAGAGAATGGTTTCATCCATGGGATTACATGGGAAGAAGCGTATGTTCAAGGATTGGCGGAGTGCGGCTGTCTATGCGAACAACAACTCATGTAAGTAATGAAGAAAGCTCGATACAGGGTGCCTAGCAAAAAACGATTGTGGATGTACTCACAGTAGTTTTCTGCATAGGCACCCTGTTTAGTTATGTCTTCCTTCTTATTGAAAACAAACGCTACCACCCTCTATGTTATCCATGATAAAATGAAGTCAATCAAATAAATGAGTTTGCACGATGCGCTGGTACCTATCAAGGTATAAAAGGGAATCCGTAAACCGGAGCTGTCCCCGCAACTGTACACACGGACGACCGCTAGAATTAGCCACTATGGAGACATGGGAAGGCACTGGCGGAAGGATGAAGTGAAGCCAGGAGACCTGCCACGTATCGTCAAAGCGACACTTTCTTCGGGGGTTGAGGAGTGGAAGCAAAAAAGGTATCTGCATCTATACATTTTGTATAGAGTATATTCAAGTTGCCTAAATTTGTTTCCTCATTCACAACTATTGCAATCATCTTGCCGAAGAGGCGGAATGATTGTTTTTTGTTGTTTACGAAAGGAGACCGCGACATGAGATTATGTGAACAAAATGAGGAACGTATACACGAACGTGCACTGTTGCAGATATTGTATAAACAAGCAGAACAACAGCGTGGAAGACCAGTTTATTCAGGATTTCATCAAGTAGTAAGGAAACTGTTACAGGACGGGTTATACGGTCAATGGATCTATAACTATTCAGCAAGTGAAATCAAATGGCTTGGCTTGCAGATTGTAGCTGAACGCGACCGACTGATACCTTCTGCACAATTGCAGCAATATATGAATGAATTTGTAACATCTGATTATCATGATAAGCGGATAGGACTGCCTCAGGAAAGGCTTATGCTCATAGCAATGGGTGCAATGCAAAATGAAACAGTCCAGCGCTTGCAGAAAGTAAAGGAAGCATATTGGATGCTGAGCCATGGTTATGTGACTTTGCCAGCTGAGGTTATGTCATTCTTCGGTAAGACGTTCTATCAGCGAAAGACGAGAGTCCAGCAATATACAATGGATATCGCTGACGACAGAATAGCATCATTTTTATCAAGTAAGGTTAAAGAAAAGCATATACGTATACCCGATCATTTTATGGAACAAGTAAAAGCGTGCGGCTCTTGGTGTTTATTTGATGCTGAACAAGTAGAGCGTATTTTTGGATGTTCATTTGACAACTTCAACAGTGAAAGATTTTCCCACTCTGCTGATAGTTCCTCTATTGGGCATAAAAAAGTCTCTGCCATCGGATTGATGAAACGGCTGCTTGGAAGTGAAGGAATTGTTGTGCATTTTCCTAATAAAGAACGACAGGAAAAAGCAGTATTATGCTCGTATATTCAATTACCGTACGTACTGCAGGAAACGGAGTTGGCACGTACTTGTACCATACTTGTACGTTTACTGAACGGCATTGAAAGTATATGGGGACGTACTATACAAATTGAAGTGGCAGGATGGGAAACCGCTATAGCTGAACAGAAAATTGCTTTACATTCAGAGAGGGCCCTTCTGTTTATTGAAGAGGTAGCCCGAGAGATAAATCGTTCCTTGGAGGTGGCATCCTGTCGAAGCGGAATAAATACTCCTCTGCGCAAAGCGGCCTCGGTTATGCATCGTTCGATATACCAAGCGACAAAACAACAGCAAATCGCCATGATCGACCGAATAACTGCAGAACAGCGCCATACCGATCAAGGCGGATCGGTCACGCTAGAGAAGTCTGCAACCATTGAAACAGCAGAACTATTACAGCTGCTCATAAAGGCATGGAGCTGTGGAATTCCGGAAGTCCGACTTATCTGAATCACCTCTATTGTAGTGGAAACTGAAGTGGCGTAAACTAAGTATGACTAGCAGTTTTCATCCGAGGTGAGACAGGTGTTTCAATTTGATACATTAGGACATGAAATAGTAACTGAATTATCGAATCTGATACAGCAGCAAGTGATCTTAACAGATAGAAGAGGCTTCATTCAAGCGAGTACAGAACCGGATCGAATCAATCAGTTCCATGAAGGGGCACTGTTAAGTATGCGCCAGAAAACGATGCTCCGTATGGCAGACGAGGAAGCGGAGCATCTGCAAGGGGTCCGTAGAGGAATTGTCTTGCCGATCATTATTGAAGAAGAACCGATCGCCGTACTTGGCGTGACGGGTGATCCAGATGTGATTCATCCGCAGGCTCAGCTGATCTTACGCGTAGCGGAACTGTTCATCCAAGACACCCTGAAACGAAAGCAGAAGGATGAAAAAGTACGTGATGTGGAGTTCTTCGTCTTTGACTGGCTGACAGGATCAAAGAAAGATGAAAGATTTATGGAACGAGGGACACTGCTCGGAATCGACGTGACACTCTACAGTCAAGTGGTGGTTTTGGAAGTGCTGGATCTATTGGAACAGTTCTCCGTTGAGGAAATGGAGACATTTGAGTCGATTCAAAACATCCATCCTTCCATGAAGATGATCCGCTGGGCGCAAAATAAAATCTTATTATTATTACCTGAAATGAATCAGGAAACTGTAAAAAACGAGTTAGAGTTCCTATTGCTTCATATAAAGCGGCGCAAGAAAGTACAAGTCGTCGCAGGTATAGGTGCATCCACACGGTATTTCGACTTAGCTAAATCATTCGCCCAGGCAGAACGTGCAGTCCATGCTGCAAAGGAATCTGGAGATATTGTCTTTGAGCATGAACTGCGTCTTGAAATAATTTTGCAGAGCATTCCAGATTTGGTCAAGCAGGAATTCCTTAAGCGCACAGTTGCGCCACTGGAAGATCATAAAGACTTGCTGAATAATTTGACGGTATGGTTCGAAGAGAATCAGTCGATGCAAAATACCGCGAAACGTCTGCATATCCATAAAAATACATTGTCTTATCGTCTGCAAAAGGTCGAGCAGTTAACAGGACTATCTGTTTCTAGTACGCATGATGTCTTCTTACTATACTTGTCACTGCGTTTAATGGAAGAGCAGTCGTTTAGTAAGAAATAAGTGATCAATTGCTTCGCTTCCTATAGTGGAATCGGAGCTTTTTTTATTAGACGAGGAAACAGATTGTTTTTTTCAATTCTACGTCTTATTCATGGTAGGATTAAACTGCGTCTTATCCTAAGAGTGTCAGGAGGATTGTTTTGAATAGAATCCGAAACATCACAACATGGCAGTGGACCCTGTTTTTGATAATAGCACTTTGCTGTATTGGTTCCATTGCATTTGTAAATCAAAATCATTCATTTTATGACCGACCGATCGCTAAGGTGATCGATACAACATTAGAGGAAGAAACCGATGTAACAGATATGCATGGTAATGAAGACACACTATTTGTCCAGCAAATCGTAGCTAGGATCATGAACGGAGAAGAAAAAGGCCAAGAAGTCCAGTTGGCCAATGAGTATTCCTCTTCCGGGGCTTACGATCAGCAGTACCGTATAGGGAATGAAGTATTTGTCTCCATTGATTCTAATGCTGGAGAACAACTGATGGGAAGTATCACAGACGTAAAACGTGATACATATGTATTGATCGTTGCGTGGATCTTCGTCTTTACGCTATTAATTGTTGGGCATAAGCAAGGGTTATTAGCAATAGTAGGCTTTGTGATTAATGTCCTGGTACTATCATTCGCTTTAGATATTTATGTGAAATATTATGAGGTCAGTTTACTTGTAGTTTGCGGGATTTGTATCCTGCTATTCACAACGATTTCGCTCCTGCTAGTCAGTGGCCGCACTGAAAAAACGTATGCCGCGATTGTAGCTACGCTAGTCGCAACAGTCGTATCTCTTTCCATCACGTCTCTTGTCATCTGGATTACTTCAGGGAATGGTTTGCGTTATGAAGAAATGCAGTTTTTGACGCGTCCTTATCACACCATCTTCATGGCGGGGCTGTTTATTGGATCACTCGGGGCCATTATGGATGTGGCCATTACGATGTCGTCTTCGATGTTTGCATTATATGAAAGAGATCACACTATATCCGTTAAAGCGCTAAGAGCATCTGGCATAGATATTGGTAAAGACATTATGGGAACCATTACAAGCATTCTGTTTTTTGCATATATAAGTGGATCCATCCCCATGCTCATTCTCTATTTGAAAAACGCTTCTCCCGTAGGATTTGCACTTTCGATGAATCTGTCGTTGGAATTAGCGCGTGCTTTAGCTGGTGGGATTGGAATCGTCTTGACGATCCCGATTGGACTTTATACAGCCATCTTCTTCATTGAACGAAAGAGGGCAAGAATATGAATGTACTTGTATGGCTCGCGGTTATTTTACTCGTGTTAATGATCTGGGTAGGCGGAAAAAGTGGGGCAAGATCATTCATTTCGCTATTTTTTAATTTTGGTGTTGTCTTCTTCACGATGTTTTTTATGTTGGATCCAAATGCTAATCCTATTCTCATTACATTTATTGCTTGCATCGTTATTGGATGCGTTAGCTTGTTTTATATTAATGAGGTGAATAGTAAAACGGTAATGGCTTTTATCTCAACGATGATTACCATTAGTATATTATTGTTTTTCATTGTATTAGTATCCAAAAAACTAATGATTCAAGGATTTGGTGAAGAGGAAGAAGAAGCAATTGCAGGTATGTCTCTCTATATTGGTGTAGACTTCATAAAAATTGGCGCTTCCGTCATTATAATGAGTACTATTGGGGCGATCATGGACGTCGCCATATCGATCGCTACGACTATGCACGAAGTATTTAAGCATGCACCTAGTTTAAGTAAGAAGGAATTGTTTAAGTCTGGTGTCAGCATTGGACGAGATATTTTAGGAACCGATACCAATACATTGTTCTTCGCTTTCTTTGGTGGATATTTGGCATTGCTCATTTGGTTCAAGGATTTGCACTATTCCATTGGGGATATCGTCAATTCAAAGATATTCAGTTCAGAAATGATTTTGATACTTTGCGCGGGGCTTGGCATAGCGCTAGTTATACCGATTGCTTCTTGGATTAATGCATATTATTTAGTAAGGGCTAGAGAAAAGTTAAATAAAGTATAAAAAGAGGAGCAATAAATTGCTCCTCTTTTTGTGTTCTTCATTATTTTAATATAATAGAAGGAGCGAATAAAGACGCTTTCTATAGAAACTAGACGTTGACACAAAAAATAGAAGTGTTTCTCTATATATCATTGTGCTAAAGTCTATATGAATTAAACTGTCAGACTATTAGAATTATATGTACTAACAAAATGTTTCGAATAGATACTCTTTTGGAGCGGTAAGTATCTAGATGACTTTTGAAAAAAACTGGGGGGAACAACAAATGAAAATGAAGAAAAAGAGTGTATTAGGCGCAATTGGTTTATCTGCCATGCTGATGTTGGCAGCTTGTTCGTCAGACAAAGAAGAATCAACAGATGGTGCGGTTGAATCAGAAGGAAAATCATACGATCTGAAAATGTCTGTCACGGTTAATGATTCATCTACTTGGTATCAGGCCGCAGACAAGTTAGCACAGGACTTGAAAGAACAAACGGATGGTCGTATCAATATTGAAGTTTTCCCGAATGAACAACTATCAAATGGCGACCAAGGAAAAGGTGTAGAGCTTTTGACAAAAGGACAGACCGACTTGAGTCTTCACTCCACAATTATCTATTCGATCTTAGATGATCGCTTTGGTGTAGCGAGTGCACCGTTCCTATTTAAAGACAAAGACGGAGTAGACAAAGTATTTGATGGGGCGGGTGGAGAAGCACTCGCAGAAATTCTCAATGAAAAAAACGTAGAATTACTCGGATTCGGAGAGAATGGTTTCCGTCAGATTACAAACAGTAAAAAGGAAATTAAATCACCTGCAGACATGAAAGGCCTGAAAGTACGTATTCCTGGAATCACGATGTACACAGATTTGTACCGTGCACTAGGTGCCGATCCAACGACAATGGCGTTCTCTGAAGTCTTTACATCTCTTCAGCAAGGTACGATTGACGGTCAAGAAAACCCGATCGATGTTATTCACTCATCTAAGTTGAATGAAGTACAAGACTACTTAACGACTTGGAACTATTCCTATGATCCATTAGTACTAGGCATCAACAAGAAATTGTTTGATTCGATGAGTGAAGAAGATCAGGAGCTTGTGAAGAAGTTAGGTAAAGAGGCGGCAGAGTATCAAGTAGAAATGGCACGTGAAAAGGAAGAGAAACAAATCGGAGAGTTGAAGGATGCGGGCATGCAGTTCTACGCACCAACAGACGAAGAATTAGCTGAGTTTACAGAAGCAGTACAACCGGTTTATAAAAAGTATGAAGATATTTGGGGCAAGGATCTATTAGATAAGTTCCAAGACCAATAAGGACTGGAGGGTGGATGTATGGGAAAAATATTCAATAGGTTAGAAGAATGGATTGTTGTGATTGTGCTGTCCATCATGTCCACCATTGCATTCGTTAATGTGCTATCCAGAGGATTTGCCAATTATTCATTTTCTTTCACAGAAGAGATTACAGTCAATTTGTTTGTGATGTTAACATTTGTCGGAACCGCCATTGGTGTGCGTAAGTACGCACACCTTGGCTTTACTCTGATTTATGACAAGGGCAATCTGTTGCTGAAGAATATTATTACGATTTTGGTTGGATTGATGATGATGTTATTATTTTTTATTCTTTTATATTTTGGTTTGAAGATGGTGCAGTATCAGATGGATATGGGACAGAAAACGCCTTCGCTTGGTTGGCCGCAATGGTGGTTCTCAATGTCGATGCCAATCGGTGCCCTATTTTGTTTCATTCGCTCCATCCAAGTAACGATTGTTGAATTCCGACAGCAAAACGGGAAGGGAGAGCAGCTAATATGACAGCGATTATTTTATTCGGCGTATTTTTCATTTTAGTTATGCTTCGAATGCCAATTGCTGTGGCCTTAGCTATCTCATCCATTGTGGTGTTATTTACAGGCAGTGGATTGTTTGGTTTGGAATTGGTTGCAGATATCATGTATACGAGCGTAGCAAAATTCACGTTGCTTGCGATTCCGTTTTTCATCTTGGCGGGAGTCATTATGGAGCACGCGGGAATTTCCAAAAGACTGATTGATTTTGCGCAAGCATTGGTTGGTCATCGTAAAAGCGGAATTATTTTTGTAACCGTCATGACAGCAATTTTCTTCGCAGCAATTTCTGGCTCAGGTCCTGCAACGGTTGCCGCGATAGGTGGTATTTTAATTCCGGGTATGGTGAAGAACGGTTATAAAACGGAAACTGCGGCCGGTTTGGTAGCAAGTTCCGGAGCAATCGGTATCATCATTCCACCTAGTATTGCGTTTATCGTCTTTGCTGTAGTGGCGGGCGATCAGGTTCCGGTATCGATCGGAAGGATGTTCATGGCAGGGGTCATTCCTGGATTGCTATTGGGCGTTGGATTTATTATAGCTGCCTTGTTCGTTAGGTATCGACAGGAAAAACGTGAGGGTCCGATATCGCAACAGTACATAATGGAACCGGCAACAAGCGCGGAACGCTTTAAAGCCTTTGGAAATGCCATCTGGGGCTTATTAATTCCTGTTATTATTTTAGGTGGTATTTATGGTGGATACTTTACACCGACAGAGGCAGCGGTAGTGGCGGTATTTTATAGTCTGTTCATTGGATTTTTCATTTACCGCGAACTGACATTGAAGAAGCTATATGACATCTTAGTGGCAGCAGGAATTCAGACGGCAGTCGTCATGTTTATCGTTAGTGCGGCGAGTGTCTACGCATACATCATCACAACCGAGCAAATTGCTACACAGATTTCAGACGTGATGTTAAGTATTTCAGATAATAAAATTATAATCTTATTGCTAATCAATATCATTTTACTAATTGCCGGGATGTTTATCGACGCAATTTCTGCCTACTATATTTTCATTCCGATTTTATTGCCGATTGTGCTATTGTTCGATGTCGATCCAACAGTATTCGGTGTCTTTATGACAGTCAACTTAGCGATTGGCCTTTTCACTCCGCCAGTCGGTCTCAATTTATTCGTAGCCGCGGGCATATCGAATACTTCAATAGGGCAAATATCGAAAGGGGTTTTGCCTTTCGTTGTCTCCTCCATCATTATCTTGTTACTCATTACGTATATTCCACAGATCTCTACATTTTTACCAGATTTACTAAATATCAAGTAGATTGAGGAGGGTTGCTTATGAAACTGAAAGGACAGACGGCGATCGTCACAGGGGCTGCCAATGGTATTGGTGCCCAGACGGCCCTCCTTCTTTCACAACAAGGTGCCAATGTCGTACTGGTGGATTCAGCGAGTTGTGCCGGGACGTTGGAAGCCATTCAATCATTTAGGGACAAAGCGGTTTATTTAGAATGCTTGGGCGAAGTTCGTGATAAAGAATTTGTGAACGCGGCAATCGCTAGAGCATCGGATGCCTTTGGAGAATTACATATCTTAGTGAACAATATGTGTAGATGTACTACCCATAATGAAAACCAGTCGTCTGTTGATCATTGGGAACTGGAAGCAGATTCGACTGCGCAAGCAACTTCTTTATTTATTCAAGGAGTATCACCGTATATGGTGGAGCAGAAGTATGGTCGTATCATTAACATCAGTTCGATTTCAAGTTCCGATAAAGAACGAATGTTCACATCTTCTAAGGATTCAGTTAGTAAATTGACCAAGCAGACCGCTAAAGAACTTCGTGAGTATGGAATCACTTGTAATTCAGTTGCACCTGTAGTTATGACCAATTTGGACAAGGCGACAATCCATCAAACAGGCACAGTGGCGAGTATCGCAGAAGCCGTTCTGTACTTTGCCTCATCTGAATCTAACTATACGACAGGACAAGTGCTGAAAATGGATGGAGGGTTTTGTATTGAATCACCCAATTGAAGCGGTATATGACGAGAAAACGAATCGAATTACCGGACGTTTGAAGAAAGGTACCGATCTATTTGAAGGTATTCTCGCAGTGTGTAAGCAGCATCATGTCGAAGCAGCTCAATTTCAATGTATAGGCTCTCTTGCGTATGCGACCATTGTACAACCCCAGCAAAATCCGGATAAAAGTTTACAGTATTCCGAACGGCTTGTCTCAGACACCCCCGTCGAACTACTTTCAGGTTCAGGATTTGTTGGCTACGATGAAGAAGAACAGTTGGATATTCACTTCCATGGACTGTATATAGACTGCAATAAACAAATGAATGGCGGTCATTTTCTTAGAGGAGAAAATCCTGTGGCGATTACAGTAGAATTCATTATATTCCCGGTATCTAATACACGTGTTCATAGAATGCCAGATGAATATTCAGGTATCCCCTTATTTCATTTTACGAAAAGGAGTGAGTGACGTTGGAGACAATCGGTAAACTAGCAATGAAGTCAGCCACAGCGTATCCGAATAAAATCGCTGTGAAAGATGAAATACGCTCACTTACGTTTCATGAACTGATGCAACGAGCACTTGCGCTGACAGCATACTTCAAGAAGGTGGGTCTTGAAAAGGGAGACCGATTCGCCGTTCTATCGTCGAATCGCCTGGAACATATTGAGCTTGACGTAGCGGCCGCAATCTCAGGTGTCATCAAAGTACCGTTAAACTATCGGCTTCATCCGAAAGAGCATGAGTATATGCTGGACGATGCTGATGTTCAGTTGATCATTGGTGAATCAGAGTTAATAAAACCAATCGATACAGTCATCCAAGCGCTAACAATCGGCGAGCAGTATGAACAAGTGATTGAACAAAATAGGGGGGCTACATGTACAACAGAGATTGTGGAAGAGGATATTTTTGCGATTATGTATACATCCGGTACGACAGGAAATCCAAAAGGTGTGATGTTGAGTCATCGCAACATCATTTCGGGAGCTTTGTCACTAGCGCTTGCTTGTGAGACCGATTACGACGATGTGATAGGTCATGTTGCACCATTGACACACGGCAGTAACTTCCTGTCGCATGTAGCGTGGCTGTATGGATTAACGCAAGTTGTATTCAATAAGTTTGAGCCTGAAGAATTCGTTCATAATTTAACGAAAGAAAAAGTCACTGTTATTTTCCTTGTACCTACAATGGTTAATTTAATGATCCAGCATCCGAAATTTGATCCGAAGAATTTATCTACAATTAAGACGATTAATATGGCCGGTTCATCGATTGCTGCAAGTAAGCTCGAGCAAGCACTCGCTCTGACAGGGCCGATATTTGCACAGACATTCGGTCAAGTTGAGGCGCCGATGTGTATTACGATGATGCCGAAACGCGAACTTGGCGATCATCTGGAATCCTGTGGGCGTGTCGGACCTTTTGTTGATGTAAAGATTGTCGATGCGCAAGGGGCTGAACTGCCGGCAGGTGAAGTTGGAGAAATCGTTTGTAAAGGCTCCCTTGTCATGAAAGGTTACTGGAATAACGAACAGGCGACAAATGAAACGTTACGTGACGGCTGGTTACAAACTGGTGATCTCGGTTGGAAAAGTGAGGCGGGCTATGTGCATATCGTGGACCGCAAAAAAGACGTCATTATTTCAGGAGGCGTCAATATTTATCCGAGGGAAGTGGAAGAAGTCCTCAATAAGCATGACGGGGTAAAAGAGACATGCGTTATCGGTGTACCTGACGATAAGTGGGGAGAAAATGTCATTGCATATGTCGTTCCGAACGGTACTAAGCCCGTGATGAAAGAAGAATTACTTCAATTATGTCTAGACCATATGGCGAGCTTCAAAAAACCGAAAGAGATGTATATTGTAGATGAACTACCGAAAAGCTCGTACGGTAAAATCTTAAAACGGGAATTACGCAATCAGCATGTGGAGGTGCAGTCTTGACGAATGTCTATATCGAAGGAATTGGCATGACGAAGTTCGGGAAATTTGTCGACAAGTCTATGAAGCAGTTGTTAGTTGAAGCGTCGATAGAAGCACTTGAAGATGCAGGAAATCCAAAAGTTGATGCGGTGTTTGTCGGCAACTTTATGGGTGGCTCGATCGGTAATCAAGAAATCCTCGGCGCCTTAGTTGCCAATGAACTAGGACTCGGCTATATCCCGACAGCCAAAGTAGAAGGTGCTTGTGCATCAGGGGGGATTGCGCTTCGTCAAGGAATCATGGGAATTTTAAGTGGCGAATACGATACGGTCTTAATAGCGGGTGTGGAGAAGATGAAACATGCTTCGACTGCTGACGTTACACAGGCGATCAATGCCGCAATGGATAACGATTCCAATGAAAAGCAGGCAGGTCTCACATTCCCTGGATTCTTTGGCGTACTCGCGAACCGTTACTTCTATGAAACGGACGCTACGAAAGAGCATTTGGCGATGATTGCGTTGAAGAATCGTGAAAATGCTTTACATAATCCTTTGGCGCAATTCCAGAAGCCAACGACGATGGAAGAGATTATAGAGGCACGTATTATTACGTCTCCACTCGGCTTATTTGATTGTTCGCCAACAACGGATGGGGCGGCAGCATTGGTCATTACGCGAAAAAAAGGTGCTATCCATATCCGTTCATCTGCACAAAGTTCAGGACCTACACAAATGCAAGACGCGGACGATTTACTTTCATTGCCCGCAGTACGAGAGTCAGGTCGCTTGGCATATGAAAAAGCAGGCGTCGGCCCGGAAGATATCGACGTCGTGGAAATTCATGACTGTTTCTCAATGACGGAAATGCTTGCGATTGAGGAGTTAGGCTTTTTCAATAAACGAGAAGGTTGGCTTGCGGTGGAACAAGGTCGAACGAAGGCGACTGGCGATAAACCAGTGAACACGAGTGGGGGATTATTGTCACGCGGTCACCCAATCGGTGCAACCGGTGTTGCGCAAATGTATCAGCTCGTCCAACAACTTCGCGGTACTGCACCAAATCAAGTAGAACATGCCCGACTCGCTTTGGCACAAAACTTGGGTGGAACAGGTTCGTACTCCACTGTTCATATTCTAGAAAGGTTGTGAAGAGATGAAAGTCTATCAATGCGATCAGTGTGAATATGCTAGTGTCTCGAATAAATACCGTTGTCCGAGTTGCGGAACAGGCAAGTTGCAAGAGCAAGACGTGTCATCGAAAGGTACGGTCTATAGTTACACAGATATCCATATTGCACCTGCTGAATTTGCTCATCTTGCTCCTTACACAGTGGCACTTATTCAGTTAGATGAATCCAAAGCTAAGGTTACGGTAAGAACGGATGGAAATGTTGAGATTGGCGACGTGGCGGAATTGGATTATGTAGAGGATGGGGCGTATATATATCGGAAATGCTGATTGATCAGTGAGGTTTTTATGCTGAACGCTCAAAGATTCATGAAAAGCGCTCATAGTTGCGGAGCGAGTGCTCTATGGAATGCTTTAACCGCTCATACACGGCCTTTGACTGATCATAGTGCTTCGATAAGCGCTCATAGCGACGGTCTAACCGCTCATAGCAAAACACAAAGACGGACTTCCTCGCAAGGAGGAGAAATAAATGAAAACTATACAAACCATATCAAAAATCATTTCAAAGTATTTACCACTTTGGATCATACTCTTATCCATCATCGCCTATATCATTCCGGATGCGTTCATTTCAATCCGGCAATTGACGGGCTTTGGATTAGGGACGATCTTCTTTCTAATGGGCTTATCGCTTTCATCGGAGAAGCTGATCGAGGTTATCAAACATCCGAAATATGCTTTACTGGGTGTCTTGTTGAAATGGACGATCATGGTCGCGGTGTCGATAGCAATTGCCTATTTATTTTTCGGCAATCAAGCAGAAATCGCAACCGGTATTATTTTGGCGGGAACCGTACCAAGCGGAACGTCTGCAAATATTTATACATTTATTGCAGGAGGAGAAGTGGCGCTCAGTATTACGATGGCGACGCTAGATACATTTATTTCTCCTGTGTTGACGCCGATTTTATTGCAGACATTTGCAGGACGTTTTATTCCAATTGAATTCTGGCCTTTATTTCTTAACATTATATATATCGTGTTCTTCCCTTTAATTGGCGGTTTACTGATTCAATGGAAGTTTCAGCGCCAAGTGGAGAAGTTTAAACCATATACCGGAGTCTTGTCCCAACTTGCTCTATTTCTAGTCATCCTATCGGTCATATCCAATGCCCAGCAAGCCTTGTCTGAGAACTTATCCGTGCTGCCGCTTGTATTCATAGCAGTCACATTACAAGTCAGCATACCAATGGGCGCAGGCTATTTTATCTCGAGATGGCTAGGTGTACCCGAGCGCAACGCCCGCGCCATTTTATTCCACACGGGTATTTGCAACACAGCTCTCGCCGCAACGCTTGCAATGGAACACTTCGGATCACTTGCGGCTGTACCTGCAGTTGCTAATATGGTAATGAACTTAACGATTGGCGCCTTAATGGCAAGTCTATTCGAGAACAAATTCCGACTTGCTGCGGATGGTAACAGCTAATGAAATTTAGAACTCAAGATATTTTTTCTGTAAAGCGATAAAAATTTTATCGCTTTTTATATTGGTAAATTTCTTGCAAAAGTTATGATTTTAAAAATGGTAATGATATACTATTGGATAAATTTGACGAATTGAAGTGAAGTCAGTATTGAACAATCGGGCGATTTCACGAGGTGAGGGAAGTGATGTTATGAGGTTCTTCAAGTCGATGAATGAGAATGAATCACACAATTGGAAAAAGGGAGTTTTCTTTGGCTTTTATGCATACATGCTAATTACGGCAATAAACTACTTTTATTACTCGGTAATGGGAAGTGCTTTATTTTCTCCCGGTTATATTTTTTTAAGCGGTATAGCAGTTGCCTTTCTGTTTGAATTTATTTTTAATCTTAAACGCAAAAGACTTTAATAGACCAAGATGTTTTGGAATCGGGGCTTTAACGGTACAAGACTTGTGCTTCAAACGGGCCATTTTGAAGAGTTATAGTCGGTGCATTATTGTGTCAGATGGTAAGGGGGCGCGTGGAATGGACAACCAGAACTTCAAAGTAATATCCTTGGCTTGTTTATTAATTTGTATACTAGCTTGGATTCCTAATATAGTTTTCCAAGTAGCCAGTCCTTTATTTTTAGTGACTTTTATTATTGCTCCAGTGGGAATTTTATTCGCAACATTGATAAGAAAATATTGGTTAATCGTGGCTAATATTTTTATGTTTTTCAGCTTTTTCATATTTATGTTTGTGGGTTATCTTGTGAACGCCAACTGAAGTCAAAATTTAAGGATATATTGTTTACGACCAAAAGGAGCAATTGTTGTATAAGGTTTGTGTCTTAAATGGGCCAAATAATAGTGGATTAATTTTTATGATTAAAACTTTGGCTAAGGGATTAAGTGAAAAGGTGATTGTGTTGCAATTTAGGGATAAGGTTATTATTGGGGTAGCAATGACTCTACTGGTTGCAGTATCGATTGGTATAGTTTTTGGTGGAATTATTTTTGGTCTAGCAGGTTTTTTCTCTTTGATTGGTGTTTCTTATGGATCAATTGGATCTTTACTGCTATTCATATTCATTACTTTTTTGGTTGGCATTTTCTTTGAAATAATAGAGCAAATCACGTTATTTTTTATAACGAGAGCAAACCTACCTAGTAAAGAAAAATGGGTTTGGATAGCTCTAATTAAATTAATTTTAAGCTGGATTGTTATATATATTGTTAATGAATTAATGACAACAGTGGTTTTATCAAGTTTAGCAGTATTTTTAACAGCACTTCTTATAGTCAGCATTGACATAGTGTTTGATGATAAAAAAAGAGGTAGTATATAATATTAGACCTCCTTTAACGGGTGGCGTTAACTGAACAACTGTTGCGCACCAAATGGGCCATTTTGTGAATATTGGGTAAGGAAAAATAGGAGGAGATAATCATGCCACGTTGCACTAACTGTAATTACAAGTGGAATGCCAAAGATATAATCGCCCTTGGATTTTCAAAAAAGGAAAAAGACTGCCCCAATTGTAGTGACAGACAATACATCTCTGCTGAATCGCAGAGGTTATTAACTTTGGGATGGTTAAGTTTAATATTTGTTCCGTTTATAATTTCAAAAATTAAATTAAGTGGAAAAGATGAACCCCTTTGGTAATTCCCTAAATGGGGGCGTTTAGGTGATAAGGACAATGCACCAAACGGGCCATTATCTGATGTTAAAGGATGTGAGGTTTAGCGATGAAAAAGTATGTTTTGTTCCTGTTATTATTAACTTTTACTTTAATGTTATGTGCTTGCACCCAAAGCGAAGAAGAAAAAATACAAGTTTACTTAAAAGACAAAAGTAAAAACTTTTATGATTTCTCTGTTGTTGATTTTGCGGATGGAGAATTAAACATTGAGGTTAAAATGCTTCCGAGTTCTGAAACATGGAGTAATGATGATGCAGAATTTGATGTTGGCGTTGAATCAAAAGCATCATTAGAAGCTGTAAAGTATTATTCTAAAGAACATTTAGATGTGGTAAAGCAAGCAAATCTTTACTTTGTTACAAGGGAATCAAATAAAACTGTAGCAGAAATAAATGCAAATGACGATACTATAGTGGAAACCAGTTGGTTAGAAGTAACTAATCAGGAATTTCCTCGAATTGTAGATGGTTACAAATTTTACGGTGTATCAGATTAGTTCTTCAGCTTTAGGGGGCGATTGTCGCAGTGCTTCACTGTAGTCAGCTAGTTGATCGGAGTGGAAGCCGGCGACTCCGGGAGGATCAGCGGGACAGGTGAAACACCTAGCGAGCGTAGCGAGGAGTGTGGTTCACCGCCCGCCCTCCGGAACGCGTCCGGCTGCAACGTAGATCAACGGGTTGCAACCACTATCCCGTTATTGGGCGCTAATTCGTAAGAGCAAAATGCAAAAAAGATGCAGAAGGGCTTATAGCCTTCCTGCATCTTTTCATTATTAGACTTCCACTTTACTGCGTACGAGATAATCGAACGCGCTGAGGGAAGCGGTGGCGCCGGAGCCCATAGAGATGATGATCTGCTTGTAAGGGCTGTCCGAGCAGTCGCCCGCCGCAAATACGCCGGGTACGTTCGTCGCACCTTTCTTATCGACCACAATCTCGCCGAAGCGGTTGCGTTCGATTGAATCACCGAGCCAGTCCGTGTTCGGCACGAGTCCGATTTGAATGAATATGCCGTCCAGTTCGATATGATGCTCCTCACCGGAATCACGGTCTGTATACGTGACACCATCGACTTTATCAGTGCCGGTGATTTCCTTCGTTTGGACGTTCGTCAACACCTTCGCGTTCGGCAGGCTGTTAAGGCGTTCCTGCAAGACCGCGTCCGCTTTTAGTTCCGGTGCGAATTCGAGCACGGTGACATGCCTTGCGATGCCTGCTAGGTCGATCGCCGCTTCGATACCGGAGTTTCCGCCACCGACTACTGCTACGTCCTTGCCTTCAAATAATGGGCCATCGCAGTGCGGGCAGTAGGCCACGCCTTTGTTGCGGAATTCCGCTTCGCCTGGCACGCCAATGTTGCGCCAGCGCGCTCCTGTCGACAAGATCACAGTCTTGCTCTTGAGAACTGCGCCGTTTTCTAGTTCGATTTCAATGAGATCCTTTTTCTCTAGACGTTTCGCTGTCTGCAGGTTCATGATATCGATATCGTATTCTTTCACGTGTTCTTCAAGGCTTGCCGCAAGCTTCGGTCCTTCCGTGCGATTGACGCTGATGAAGTTCTCAATCGCTGCGGTATCCAAGATCTGACCACCGAAACGATCAGCAACGATGCCTGTGCGGATCCCTTTACGGGCAGCGTAGATTGCTGCGCTTGCGCCGGCTGGTCCTCCACCGACAACGAGCACGTCGAATGGGTCTTTGTCTTCGAAGTCGGATGCATCCAGACCGCTTCCCATTTCCACAAGAATTTCCTCGATTGTTTTGCGGCCGTTCGTGAATGGTTCGCCGTTTAAGTATACGGTCGGAACCGCCATGATGTTTTTGCTTTCCACTTCATCCTTAAAGACTGCGCCGTCGATCATCGTGTGCGTGATATTCGGATTCAGTACGCTCATGATGTTCAGCGCCTGTACGACTTCCGGACAGTTCTGACAGCTCAGGCTGATATAGGATTCAAAGTGATGCGTTCCTTCAATGTTCTTCACTTGCTCGATCACCTGATCATCGACTTTAGGCGCTCTGCCGCTCACATGGAGCAAAGCTAGGACGAGAGAGGTGAATTCGTGACCAAGCGGAATACCGGCAAATACAATGCCGGTATCTTCGCCAGGGCGGTTGATGCTGAAACTTGGAGTTCTTTCCAATTCTGCTTTTTCTACTTTGATGAGAGAAGACATGGAAGCCAGTTCATCCACTAGCTCTTGCATGTCCTGTGCTACTTTGTCGGAGCCCACGCTGATCTTTAGCTGGACTTCCTTTTCCATCATCTCGAGATATTGGGCTAACTGCGCTTTAATATTCGCATCTAACATATAAACCGTCTCCTTAAATTTTACCTACAAGATCCAGGCTTGGCTTCAGTGTTTCGCTGCCTTCCTGCCATTTAGCCGGACATACTTCGCCCGGATTGTTGCGGACATATTGTGCTGCTTTGATTTTATTGACTAAAACGCTTGCGTCACGGCCGATTCCGTCTGCGTTGATTTCTGCTGCCTGCACGACGCCGTCCGGATCGATGATAAATGTACCGCGCTGTGCAAGACCTGCTTCTTCGTCTAGCACGTCGAAAATACGAGAGATTTTCTGTGAAGGGTCACCGACCATGATGTAGCGTAAGCTGCTAATGGCATCTGAGTGGTCGTGCCATGCTTTGTGTGTGAAGTGTGTGTCCGTTGAAACGGAGTATACTTCTGTATCGAGGCCTTTCAATGTTTCGTATTGGTTCTGAAGGTCTTCGAGTTCAGTAGGGCAGACAAATGTGAAGTCAGCTGGGTAGAAGCAAACTACGCTCCATTTTCCCTTAAAGTTTTCTTGGGTTATTTCGATGAATTCCCCGTTACCACTGTTGTACGCATTTGCTGTAAACTCTTCGATTTGTTTTCCGATCATTGACATGAATGATTCCTCCTAAAGTGTTTTTGATGACTAATGCAGTCATCTGTTTAAGTTATAGAATATAATAATTCTAATTACGTAATAATTATTATATAAACCTGAAGAGTTGTCAACCATATTGATTTCGTCTAGTAAAATGTCATTATATATTATCCGGGGAGATGATAGTATACGACCCGCATTCTCCCTTATTCTCAATTAAATTGAATGATTACCAGTTGGCTCGAAAGCAGTGGAAGGGATTAAACTAAGCAATTGATGGATAAACCAAATTGGACAAGTCAAATTGAGGGTGAAGAACTAATCTGTACAACTGCGGGGCGTGTTAATGTAAGAGACTTTGTGTGGGATCCAGACCAGATCATTGTGGAAATATGTTACATTTTACTGTAACGTAGTGATTAAATTGAATGACTAAATGCTTTCTAGGGTTCCGCAGCAAATTGTTGGACTGGTCCTAGAGAAAACTCATAGATCTTTCTATGTCACGGAAGGATAAGAGCCTGGAATATGCTATTAAACAGTGTTCTCCTAAGCTTTATAATTTACAACTGATTGTGAAGGGTCATTACATGAATCGAAATTGAATTAAAGGTTTTATAGCGGCTTTTTTATGTGATTGGATTAACACACGCTTATGATTTTTGGACATGGGCTGGAACGATGATTTTGATCATAGTGAGCAACTATTTAATGATTACGGCGGCACATGTGCTTCCGGTTGCAGCGCAGACCAAAGGGTTCCAACCACTATCCCGTTACAAATACTATCTGGTGTAAATGATCCTCGCCTATGCATTCAGAGAAACAGGCTGTTAAGTTAAAAGTTATCAGAAAGGAGCAAACGCAATGGATGTATGGTTTGTGATTAAAGAGCGATATATGCTTCTTTCTATTTTTTTAATCATTCTATTAGTCAACATGTTTTTACTTATAGCTATTTGGAAAAACCGTTCTGATATGCCCAAAAGCTTAACCTTGGTCATAACGATAATCTGTTCAATTATCATTGTCTTATCCATATTTGCGTTCGTGTTTGCAGTTTCGTTTGGATATAATTCTTAAAAACACCTCAATGACCTCTATGTTCAGTATAAATACACTACAACGTAAAAAAACCGGTTAGAGAATAGTCTCTAACCGGTTATACTTCATTAAAATACTTTATCACCATTAAAAATCGAGTTCTTCACAATAACATAATCTACATTGCGTATGGAACTCAGTGTCTTGCCGCCGGAATAAGAAATAGCAGACTGAAGATCTTGTTCCATTTCAATCAACGTATCTTTCAATGGACCTTTATATTCCACGAACATTTTCTTGCCCTCTACATTCTTCTTTTCACCTTTTTGGAATTCAGAAGCTGAACCGAAGTATTCTTTATACAATTGACCATCTTGTTCTACAGTCTGTCCAGGAGATTCTTCGTGACCAGCGAATAATGAGCCGACCATGACCATACTTGCACCAAAACGTACAGATTTTGCGATGTCGCCATGTGTACGGATTCCGCCGTCTGCAATGATTGGTTTGGAAGCAGCTTTCGCACATAAGCGAACAGCCGCAAGTTGCCAGCCACCTGTTCCGAATCCTGTTTTGATCTTCGTGATACAAACTTTACCTGGCCCGATACCCACTTTTGTCGCGTCAGCACCAGCGTTTTCGAGCTCACGGACAGCTTCAGGTGTACCTACATTGCCTGCAATGACAAAGCTCATCGGCAAATGCTTTTTGATGTGCTGGATCATGCGAATGACTTGATTGGAATGACCGTGCGCAATATCGATCGTGATGAATTCAGGAACATGTGCGTTAATCGCAAGTTGCTCAACGAATCCATACTCTTCTTCTTTCACGCCGACACTTATTGAAGCAATCAAACCGCGTGCGTGCATACTTTTAATAAAATCTACACGCGTTTCAGGTTTGAAACGGTGCATAATATAGAAATAGCCATCTTCTGCTAATTGAATCGCAATCTTTTCATCAATAATCGTCTGCATATTGGCAGGAACGACGGGTAAACGGAACGTATGACCACCTAACATAACGGAAGTGTCACATTCTGAGCGGCTCTCTACCACACATTTTGCTGGAACTAGCTGAATATCTTCATAGTCAAATACGGTTTCCATTACAATCACCTCTATAAACGAATGTTTTCATATAAAACAGTTGGATTGTTCGTCCTTTTGTAATTTACATGATTTTTTATTCGTTGTCAACGCTTTCAAAGTAGTTTTCTTTTGAAATGGGACATAGTCAGTAGTACGACTAAAATTGCGGCAAACAACGTGATAGTATAAGGACCCCATAAGTCTGAAGGTGTTAGTTCACCGGTTAATAGCTGAGTGGAAGCCGTCAGTAATTCAAGGGGATTCCAATTGGCGGACTTAGGAAATATAGCCGCAATAAATAATGTAATAACGACTAATAAGGTGACCAGTGTTCCGCCATAGGGTGTAGCGAATAAGGTATTTCCCCATAACGTAACCGCTAGTAATAGTATGCCGAACACATACAGGCAACTGGCTGCAAATAGTAAATGTTGCAGTTGGCTTTGATCCCAATAATAAGCAGTGTAAGCATAGGTGATGGTGAATGATAGCGTGATAGCCAGTGTCCAATAGCAAAGAGCCATAAAGAATTTTGTCGTAATTACGGTACTGCGACGTAAGCCTTTCGTTAGCAAAATCACAAGCGTACCTTTTTCCAATTCCTTCGACATCAGCGTATTGAATAATAGAATAAACACGATTAATCCCATCTGTGGGACGTTTTTATAGAACTGTAGCCAAGAATCGAGTGCGGTAGGTTCAGGTAGATTGACGAGTGCACCTTCAGGCATGAATTCCTCGAATAACACCGGAGAGATTTTTGCTGTAAATGGATTTAATATACCAAGAATCGAGAATATGACTAGGATAAGAAATAACTTATACGTCTTCACACTTTCGAACCATTCCTTCTTCAAAAAACCAAGCCACTGATTCATCCAAGCACCTCCAAGACGAGTTGCTCGAGCAAACGTGTTTTGGGATGCATCGACTGTATAAGGATTTTCTGAGTAATGAGTTCTTGCATGAAAGCCAATTGCGTACTTTCATTAGGTAAATTTACAACTAATTGCTCGCTGTCAATCTTCATTTCGAATGGGGTATGTCGCAATCGTTCGTGTGCTTCTGCTACAGGTAATGTAAATGTGAAAATGAATTGACCCGTAATTTGTTGTTTTAAATTCGCCAGTTCATCTTGGAATATAATAGTCCCTTCATGCAACATAGCGACATGATCACAGATTTGTTCAGCGTCCGAAACGATATGTGTGGAGAAGAAAACAGTTGTTTCTTCTTTTGCCTTGTGTAAAATGGAAAGAATTTGTGCACGTCCGGCCGGATCCAAAGCAGAAGTAGGTTCATCACAAATCAACAATTTAGGGCGATTTAGAAGTGCTTGTGCGATTCCGAGTCGTTGTTTCATTCCTCGAGAATACGTACTAATTAAGGAAGTGGTGCCAGCAAGTCCGACCAATTCAAGTAATTCTGCTATTCTTCTTTGACGTTCTTTTTGGGGTATATTTGTAATGACTGCACATAACTCCAAATACTGCATTGCATTATAGAAGGGATAAAATTCTGGAACGTCGGGCAAGTAGCCGACATATTGATTGGACTTTGTCTCGCCGAACGTTACGGGTTCACCCGCAATTGTAATGGATCCTGCATTAAGTGGTAATAACCCTAGAATACATTTCATCAGTGTCGTTTTGCCAGAACCGTTAGCACCAACAAATCCGAAAACAGTATGCTCAGGAATATCCAGGTGTATATCTTTCAGCACTTCATGATCTCCGAAACGCTTCGAAATACCATTAATTTGTACGACCATTGTGATCACCTCTTCCAAACACGAAATAGATTAATGGCCCGATAAATTGGATCAATAATACAATTAACAGCCACATGACCTGATTGCCGAAGCGGTAGTGAGGATGGCGAATGACATGTATCGCCGAGAAAATAGCCAATCCCAGTTGCAAAATAATGAGCGGAATTAAAAATGGTAGATATTCCATAAATAAAGCCATGTCGTTATTCATGAACGCCCCTCCAGTCCAAAGCGTAGTCGTTGCCGTAACTCTTGCATCTCATCGTCTTGTTTAAATGGTTCAAAGAAATCGGCATCCATCGATTCTATGATCGATCGCTTAATGATCTCTGTATTGCGCAGTGCATTGGCACCTAAATCCAGTTGTTCTAACCAATCTTCTAGTAAATTGAAGTATTCGTCTCCGCGTAAGGAAAAGGGGAGTAAATCATGAACACATATATCCACGTATTTATTAAGATACGGGTAAAGTAACTCACGGTTAACAGAAAGAGCTGCACATTGCGCTACGCTGAAATAAAATTGCAGACACATATTCGGATGAAGAGTACGCAATGCATATAGCTCGATCAATCCATTCATCCGATGAATGGTGTCATCAAACGCTTGTTGATTAGAAGCGGAAAGTCGTAAATAGAGCGGGCTGCTACCGACAAGTTGAATGACGTTTTGATACATCATGACTTGAATGACGCGCATCGCTTCCTCTTGATCACCAAGTTGTTCATGAGCAGTTGCCAGCAAAATCTCGTCTCCGATACTCGGCTTGATGACTCCGTCTAATAATTCCAATGTAGTTTTTGGGGTTGACTGCATGAGCGAAATTGTTGCCTGTAAGGAGTTTGCTTGACGTAAGACCCATACATCTTCACTTACTTTTCGAATTCGCTCCAACCAGCGATTAGTTTTCCGTAAAACAGAGGGACTATCACTACTCAACATATGATGATTGAGCAGTAATATACTCATCTGCAGTAAGAATGCAGGATCGTGGTAGTACAATTTAACTTGTTCTTCTATATCAATGAAAACCGATTCAAAAGATTCTTTACCAAAACGGGATGCGAATTCATAATAGTGATGTTGGATGGCTTCTTTAGAAAGTTGTCGTTCATAGCCAAGCAGTTCATCAACGGTCAATTCAAAATACGAGGCAATTTTCGGCAACAGTGTGATATCCGGATAGCTTAATCCTTTTTCCCATTTCGATACAGAAGCTTTCGATACTTGGCAATAAGAAGCTAGTGTATCTTGTGTAATTTGAAGTCGCTTTCGTTGTTGTAGAATCACAGTGCCTATTTGCAGCATATCCTCCCACCTTTCTCTTTTATTCAGTGTAAGGTTAAACACTTGTTGATTCAATCAACTGTTAGGTGACTATTTAGAAGGGGAGTAAACTACCGAGATATTATGTATCAGTACACAAAAAGCCGGTCTATGAAAGACCGGCTTCTGATCATACGCTCACTGTTGTGAAAGGTTCTAAAATATTCTTTTTTGGTTTTGCTTGATATTGCAGAACTTTATCAGTGGAATCGTATGAATCACCATAGAAATCTTGGTCTTTGTAGGTGTGAATTTCTTCGTAGGTTGTTTTCATCGCGTTGAATACATCTTGTTCATCCGCTTGTGATGACTGCGGGGGTGCCCAGTATAGAATTTCGAGGATGGTTTGTTCGCCAGTGGCTAATGAACGACGATTATAGCCGATTTTCTGTGCGTGCATGAACTCTTCACGTGCATAGAACTTCAGTCGTTTCTCAGTATCTGGTTCGGCTTCGTCAACTGGTTCCACTTCCAGTAAGATCGGTTTTTTCTTGGTTTTCAACGAATCCAGCAGTTTTTTTCCTAACCCTTCACCACGTGCGGCTGAAGATACGAAAAGATAGTCTACGAAAACGAAGTCCTCCGTTTCTACGTACATCAATACGTGCTTTGGTCCTTCTTCCTTATAGTAGACATTGCCTTTATCATTCAGTAATGTCTCCATATGTTCCTGCGACTTCATCTCTTCGATTGGAAAATACTCTTTCAATTTGTTGTACCAATGCATGTGTTAAATTCTCCTCCATAGGTAATGAATGTACCTGGAGCTTTTTGTTTGGGGATCAAACAATGTGAGGAAAAAAGAGGTCAGAAAAAAATCCTCATACTTAGTATACTCTTTTTTTGGTAATAAATAAAGCTGTTTTATAGAATAAGTTTTACTTTTTCATTATAATAAATTAAAATCGATACCAAAGAATTAGTTGGCATCGATTTTAATTGTTCTTTACCTACGACCTTTACTGCTTGAATACGCCTCTTTTTTCTTCTTTTCATTCATGACGGTTTTTGCGACAGGATATAACACCATTCCCCATTTTATTAATTTTTTTATTACTCTTATCATATATGCTTCTTCCTCTCGATTTTGGAGTTGTTATAAGTACCTTCCCCCTTTCCCTTGCTCATTAAACTTTTATTCAAGCGTTTTAGGAACGGAGGTAGGGTGTTCTATTTCTGTGAATAGATTGGAACTTTCAATGACAGGCGTAGATTTAGGTGTGGAAGGAATAGTAAGTTCTAGTTGCTTGCTCATATCTTCTAATAGCAGCTGAAGTCTTGCAATGTCTTCTTTCGTTGCGTATTGCTTGCGGTCGATCAAGACATAACCAAGCTGTCCACTCATTTCAATAGTCGCCCATTTCACATCATCAATTCTTTCAATTCCATTTTGCCGCAAATGCATTTCCAATTCATCCACGGTTAAGCGGAGTTTTTTCATAGTGGATTTTTTGAGGATGCCATTTTCTATTACAATTTTTGATCTTCCTCGTAAAATTCCTTCAAAGAAATTCCACTTCAATGCGAATAATTCAAAGAAAAAAAGTGTTAGCACTAAAATAAATGAAAGGAATAGCGTTTGCCATAAATTTTTGTTTGCTACAGGCTGAATTAATAATGTGCCGACCGCAATCATCAATACGGTTTGGCCGACTGTCATTTGTGAAATGGACTTGCGGCCAGAAATATGTAAAAGTACAATGCCTGCCACAATAATGAGTACCGCTTTCCAAATTGAATCGAATTCCATTATGCTCACGTCTTTTCATGCGTTTATCTTTAGTGTGAGAAGATCTTTAAATAGTATGCATGAAAATGATGAATCCTTACTTGATACAACTCCGTATAAGAAGAAAGGAGTGATCAATATGCGGCAAGATATTCAGATGCGACAAAATAGTCTACAGGAAAAACGAGTAAATCAACGGCGCTTGAGGAAACGCTTAGAGCAGACAAGCGAAAAGCTACTCACAATGAAACAAAAACGTGATCAACTTCACCGCCAGTTGACGAAAGAACAGCAGGATGTTGTGAAGCTTGGTAAGTTTTCATTTGCGAACAAAATTAGTGAATGGACAGGTAGATGGGACGAAAAGATGAAAAAGGAGATCGAAGAAGCAGCAGAAGTGGAGTTAAAATATAATGAAGCAGAAAAAAACGTACTAGATCTGACTGCCGAAGTAGAAGATTTACGTAATGAACTAGAGAAACCGGACTTCATGCATATTGCCGAAGACTGGGAAGATTTCTTGAAGGAAAAAGAGTCATGGATCCGTTTGAATGATTCTGTTGCCAATCAAACTCTCCAGAAGATTTCAGACGATCGTGTGCGTGTCTATTCTATGTTGCGTGAAATTGGTGAAGCGTTTGAAGCGGGGGAAAAGGCGGAACGAGCTTTGGCAGGTGCAATGAAGAAGTTGGATTCAGCGGAAGGGATATCAATGTGGGATACATTTTTAGGAGGAGGAATTTTTGTCTCGGCATTAAAGTATTCCGAAATCAACAGC
The DNA here is from genome assembly GCF_002743165.1 of Sporosarcina sp. P19. Lineage (NCBI taxonomy): Bacteria > Bacillati > Bacillota > Bacilli > Caryophanales > Caryophanaceae > Sporosarcina > Sporosarcina sp. P19. Next base: position 165,171 of record NZ_PDYR01000004.1, read on the forward strand.
TCGGATGATCACGTTCATCAAGCACAACGGGCACTACGTCTTTATGAGACGGAATTGATGGATGTGCAAGATGCTGCGACAGATTCTTTCCAAGTAAATAAAAACGATATCTTTACATTTACAGATGTGTTTTTCGATAATATATTCTCCGACTGGATGGTTCATACACGAATTACTTACGGCAAAAAGAAGCTACACGCAGTCATGCAAGATGTCCGTCGCATACAGGACCGACTTGCAAGAAAACGTGCAGCCTTAGAAGAAGAAATCCGGCGGCTTGATCAGCAGCAAGATGATATTATCATGTCGTAATGTATATTAAATGCGTGTTAGGGTCTTCCCTAAATAGCCAAATAGTACTGTTAAAATCGGGCTCAATAAACAGAAGAACGCAAATGGTAAATAAGCAATCGTTGGTACATCAAGCACGGTCGTGATGAAAATACCTGCTACACTCCATGGTACAAGAGGATTAATGACGGTCCCGGCGTCTTCCATGACACGGCTCAAGTTTTTATTTGCCAGTCCAACCTTTTCGTAGCTGGATTGGAAGGCTTGGCCCGTCAATAAGATAGATAAATACTGCTCACCGATTAAAACGTTGATACCGATTGCAGTAAGCGCAGAAGTCAAAATTACTGATGACACTTTACGTAGCGCACTTTCAATTTTTGCAAGCAAGCACTGTACAATACCTAACGTAAATAGCATGCCGCCCATACTAAGTGCAAGCAACACAAGCGAAATCGTGAACATCATACCTTCCATTCCATCACTGCGAGATAATAATTCATCCACGACTGCGACGCCTGTGGATCCTTCATAGCCACTAAATAAAATACTCAAAACTTCGGAAGCGCCATAAAATGTATGGATATATGCAACGATAATGGCGGATAATGCACTGACAGCCAGCGTCAGGATAGCTGGGACTTTGACGAATGTCAAAATGATCAGCACAGCGACAGGAACTAACGTATACCAATGTATCAAGTTTGTACCGATTAGTGCATCACTGTATTTTTCAATTGTCGAAAAATTGCTAGACGTCACATTGGGTGATAACACACCAAATAAGATAAGTGAGATGAAGAACGCGGGAAATGTTGTCCATCCCATATTGCGTATATGTTCAAATAAGTCTACACCAACAATCGAAGAGGCTAAGTTGGTTGTATCAGACAACGGTGACATCTTATCGCCAAAAAATGCGCCCGAGACAATCGCACCTGCCGCAATAGGCAAAGAAAGCTCTAAAATATGTGCCATACTAATGAACGCTACACCAATCGTAGCAACAGTTGTCAATGAACTACCGACCGATAAGCCGATAATTGCTGTGACGATGAATACGATGGCGTAGAAAAACGTTGGCGTAATGATTTGGAGTCCAGCATAGATCAAGGTAGGAATCGTTCCGCCCATCATCCAGCTACTCACGAGAACTCCGATGAAGAAGAATAAAAACACCGCGCTCATTCCAGAACTTGCACCTTCGACTAACCCACGTTCCAACTCTTTGTATGAAATCTTCTTCCATAATCCATAGCCAAATAATAAAAGAATAGCAAATAAAATGGGTACATGTGGTACAGAATCAAATACGATGATGCTGGCACTGATCATCGCCACAATTAGCACGGTCAGTATGACTGATGCTTTAACGGTTGGCGTATGAATCGCCTTAATTGGGAACATACTTATGACCTCCTGTAAATATAGAAAAACTCCTGTCATCCCCTTAAAGGACGAAGGAGTATCTGATCAGTCTCCTGCAGTTGCGAATAAAAGTATAGAAGACATAGATTCATTATATAATAGATCGCTCTGTACATGTATAGAAAGTTATCGTTTTGAATTTTATCATGTCAGAAAGATTTGTCAATAGAGGAATGGACCGATTACTCGCACGCTGAACAGGGTAAAGCATATAGAAAGTATTCGAAAAGGAAGTGATTGTTCATGCAGGAAAGTAGACCAATGCCAAAATTAGAAAGGAAAAATCAGACAGCTAGTATGATTCGTGAAGGTTATCAGTTTTTAGGTAATCGCAGAAGAGGGTTGCAATCCAATATATTTGAAGCGCATATACTTGGAGAAAAAGTCATTTGCCTGTCGGGAGAACAAGCTGCAGCACTCTTTTATGATACGGAGAAGTTTATTCGAAAAGGAGCCATGCCAAAGCGCTTCCAAGAAACGTTAACAGGTGAAGGTGGCGTGCAATCACTCGACGGGGTCGCGCATCGCCATCGTAAAGAAGCTTTTATGTCGCTTATGTCTGCGGAAAAAATCAACCAGTTGAAAGAAATGTTGAAAGACCAATGGGAGCGGAAGTTAAATGATTTTGAAAAACAACAGGAAGTAAATGTTTATAGCGAAGCGCAGGAATTACTTCTTCGCTTAGCTTGTCAATGGGCAGGCGTCCCGTTAAAAGAAAAAGAAGTGCAAGAGAAAAAGGAAGCGATCATTCAGCTTTTCGAATCACCGGTGACACTTGGTTATAAGCAGTGGAAGGCGAAGAAGGCACGACAGGAGTTGGAGACATGGATCGGTGGTCTTATTAAATCGGTTCGAAAAGGTGACTTGATTCCTTTTGAAGGCACGGCTATGAAAGTTTTTGCCTTTCATCGAGATGAACAGGACGAGTTGCTGAATGAAAAAATAGCTGCCGTAGAAGTATTGAACATCATGCGCCCAATTGTGGCGATCTCTATTTATATTGCATTTGAAGTACACGCGATGATTCAGCATCCCGAACATCAAAAGAGATTGGCCTCAGAAGATGAAAAAGATTTGCAAGACTTCGTTCAGGAAGTACGCAGACTCTATCCTTTTTTCCCGTTTAACGCTGCTCGCGTGAAAGAAGACTTTAAATGGGAAGGCTATGCGTTCAAAAAGGGGACGCTAACGATGCTCGATTTCTATGGAACGAATCATGATCCTACCATATGGAATAATCCCGAAGTGTTTGATCCGACGCGATTCAAGGATGAACCAATTACACCATACAATCTCATACCACAAGGTGGTGGAGAATTCATACTTAACCACCGCTGTGCTGGAGAGTGGGTGACAATCGAAGTGATGAAAGTGAGCTTGGATTACTTTGCGAATCGTATGACATTTGATGTGCCAAAACAGGATTTGAGCTACAGTCTTGTCAATATCCCAAGCATCCCGAAAAGTAAAATCATTTTAAAGAACGTGAGACGAAAAGACTGACAAGCATTTGACTTTCTAAAAGAGTTCTACTTCTTGAGAGAGCTTTTTATATAAAGCTCTCTTGATGCGTTAGGTGAATATTTTGTATGAAAGGTCTAATTGACTTACCGGGGAACTCCTGCACACTTCCTACTATAATATGTTGCAACGAAGCTCCAACATGTTTTTGCAGTAATGCATTCAACATATATCAAGAATGTAGTTGTTTATAAAATGTTGAGGGTGCTATTAGGATATAACTTTATATAGAAAGGAATGAATACTTGTGACAACAACACAAGAAGTTGCTCCTCAGCCAGAGAAGCAGAAACGTAATCTGAAGGGGTTATGGATACTCTTGGCATTCGCTGTACTCATAACTATCGTTTTACTTCCCAACCCTGCAGATCTACCTGTAGTCGGTCAAAGATCACTGGCCATCTTAGCATTCGCTGTGATCTTATGGGTGACTGAAGCCGTACCGTATCCTGTCAGCGCAGCCATGATTCTTGGGTTAGCTGCGGTACTGCTCGGCCTCGCTCCGAACATGGAAAATCCTGAAGAATTGTTAGGAACGAAAAACGCCTTAAGAATGGCATTGGCCGGATTCTCAAGTCCTGCAGTAGCACTAGTAGCGGCAGCATTGTTCCTCGCTACCGCCATGCAGACGACCAACTTACATAAACGGTTGGCGCTTTATATTCTGTCGAAAGTAGGCGTCAAAACCGGAGCTATTATCTTTGGTTCCATCGTCGTATCGATCGTCTTGGCATTCTTCGTACCGAGTGCAACGGCACGTGCTGGAGCTGTCGTGCCGATCTTGCTTGGTATGGTCGCTGCATTCGGATTGCCGACAAACAGTCGATTAGGAGCTTTGCTCGTTATCACGGCCGTTCAATCCGTTTCGATCTGGAATGTTGGTATTAAAACGGGTGCTGCACAGAATATGGTCGCCCTTGGCTTTATTGAGAAGGAATTCGGTGTATCCGTCGCGTGGAGTTCTTGGTTCTTGTATGCAGCTCCATGGTCTATTCTCATGTCAATCGCTTTATTCTTCATCATGAAATTGGTTATTAAGCCCGAAACACAAGTAGTTGAAGGCGGTAAGGAATTGATTCAGGGCCAATTAAAAGAACTCGGCAAAATCAAAGCTTCCGAACTCCGCTTGATTGTCGTTGCAGTCGCTTTACTTTTCTTATGGGCAACAGAAGAAAAACTGCACCCGTTTGATACAACAACTGTTACCATTGTTGCTATTGCAATTTTACTCACACCAAAGATCGGTGTATTCGATTGGAAAACCGTTCAGCAAATGATTCCGTGGGGAACGATCGTCGTCTTCGCAGTAGGTATCTCAATGGGTACACTATTACTAGATACAACAGGTGCACAGTGGCTGTCTGATAAAGTGTTCGGCGCAATGGGTTTGGATACTATGCCGTTGCTCGCAACTATTGCTTTACTGTCACTGTTTAATATTTTAATTCACCTCGGGTTTGCGAGTGCGACGAGTTTGTCCTCGGCATTAATCCCGATATTTATTGCATTGGCAACGACGATTTCACTTGATGTCAATGAAGTCGGATTTGTTTTGATTCAGCAGTTCGTCATTAGTTTCGGGTTCTTGCTGCCTGTCAGTGCTCCGCAGAACATGTTGGCATATGGAACCGGTGCTTTCTCAGTGAAAGACTTCTTGAAGACAGGTGTCCCGCTTACCATTATTGGTTACTTGTTAATCTTACTCTTCAGTGCGACTTACTGGCAGTGGATTGGACTTCTATAAGACTAGATGTAATGAAAGCAGAGACCTTTATGGTCTCTGCTTTTCTACTGTAAGGAAAGGACCGCCACAAGAATTGTAGACTTGTGGCGGTCCTTTATTTAGTATGCTTATGAACGAGTAGCTTCTGGAACAGGAAGATCGGTATCGGGTTCTACAGTTGCTGCATCCATCACTTCTGAGTCAATGGATTTCCCTAATATGTAATACTCCGTCTCATCTTGTGTCAGGCTATTGTAACGCTTGCGGATCACCGTATAGAAGATTACACCTACGACTGTCCAAGCGAGTAATAATAAGTAAGAGGGTGTTGTGAGTGCCGCTGGAGAGTTTGGCACAAGTAGTAATGCTAAGAATGATCCACTTGCAACCATACCCAGTAATGCTAAAAACTTTTTCAATGGTGCAATTTCACGTCCCATTTCCTCTTTGCCCCACGCTAGTACTTTAAATGCTGCGAGACATGTGAAGAAGTAGGCAACAGATACGCCCGTTGAAGACATATCAACGATCCATGTCAATGCTTGGCGTCCAAACCATGGTGTCGGCAAAGTAATTAATGCGACGAACCAAATCCCCCATTTAGGTGTTTGGTTTGCCGTCATCTCCCGGAAGAAATTAGGTAATGCACGTGCACGCGCCATAGAGAATAATAGACGACTTGAGGACATGAAGAAACCATTCAAACCAGTGAAGATTCCCATGACAATCGCTACTGCCATAATACCTAGTCCTCCGATTCCTAGTGCGGAACGAACAACTTCGCCTGTTGCCCACAAGTCACCGTTTCCGATGTTAGCCGTTGCAGGATATGTCCAGCTAGTCAGGCCAATCATGATCGCATAGATTACGAAAGATGTGAAAAGAGAAGCTACAATTAACATAGTTGCTTTACGAGGGGAAAAGTTGAATTCTTCTGCAGCTTGCGGCACATTATCGAATCCGACGTATGCCCATGGTGCAATTGCCAATACTACAAGTATAGAAGTAATAATTGACTGATTCCCTTTGAACAATGGCTGCAAATTGGCAAGCGGTTGTTCGGCTCCAGCGAATGTGAAGATACCGAGTACTATGACACCGGCAACAAGCAAGACGCTGAAATAAAATTGAATCTGACCTGAAATACTTGTGCCTGTCGTGTTAATAAATGCGAATGCTAAAATCAGCAAACTGGCAACGATGATTTCAGGTATGTATACGTCCCATCCTGCGACGCTATATAGAAACCCTTGTTTCATAAATCCGGGAGCTAAAAATTTCAGTAATAAAGTGAGTGCAGAAGCATTTAATGCGACGATCGATATATAACCGAGTGACAAGAACCAGCCGCAAATAAACGCCCATACTTTCCCTGCCGCCACAAAAGCGTATGTAAATCCGCCCCCGGAAACCGGAAACTTCTTAATCATTACACCATAACTGGAGGCGATGATCATCATCACGAGTGCGCCAATTCCTAATCCAATGACTGCGCCTAGTGGTCCGGAAGATTGAATCCAATCCCCTGGTAAGATGAACGCTCCCCAACCAACAGATGAGCCGAGTGCGATAGCAAACACCCATGATGGCTTTAATGTTTTATTTAACTTCCTTCGTGCATTCTCAGATCCTTGATCCATGTGATCCAACCCCTAAGTTAGTAGTATAGCGATTGTATGCCCCTTCTTTAGGGAATTAAAACGTGTTAGGCATCATATTATTATTTTACTATCGTAAGACAGAAGTATTTAGTTTTGCCAACGAATTCTGTATAGTGTAATAACGTATGATGCAAGCTTTACATGTTGACAGAGTCTACTCAATCTTTTATGATTCTAAACAACAAATACTTATAAGAATAGTGGGGTTTTATAGATGAAGAAAGTACTTCTACCATTTATGATCGTTTTATTGGCTGCTGTTTTGGTAGCATGTGGTGGTAAAGAAGAAAGTAAGCCCAATGACTCCGCTGAAAAACCGGCAGAGCAAGACGGTCTGCTAGAAGAAGTTCTCGCAAACGGTGTGCTCAATGTAGGAACGGAAGGAACATATGCACCTTTCTCTTTTCACGATGAATCTGGAAAGCTCACAGGCTATGATGTGGAAGTTACACAAGAAGTTGCGAAACGTTTAGGCGTGGAAGCAAAGTTTTTTGAAACACAGTGGGATGCTGTTTTTGCAGGGTTAGATGCGAAACGATTTGACATGATTGCCAATCAAGTTGGTGTAAATGAAGAGCGCAAAGCAAAGTATGAATTCTCTCAAGCATATACGCACTCGAACTCTGTCTTAGTCGTTCGTGAAGACGCGGATATTGCGTTTGATGGAATGGAAGGAAAGAAAGCTGCGCAGACATTGACTAGTAACTATGGCGAACTAGCAAAAGCTAATGGTGCGGAAATCATAAAAATCGACGGATTCAACCAAGGAGTCGACTTAGTCGTTTCAAAACGAGTAGATGGCACGTATAATGATAAACTTTCTGCACTTGATTACTTAAAACAAAAACCTGATGCGCCGATTAAAGTTGTTGAGGAAGAAGAAATCTCTGAAGAGAATCAATCAGAGAGCGCCTTTTTATTCAGACAAGGCAATGAAGACTTAATAGAAGAAGTAAACAAAGCGCTGGATGCGATGCGTGAAGATGGTACATTGAAGACGATCTCCGAAAAATGGTTCGGCGAAGATGTATCTTAATACGATTGCACTAAGTCCCGAACGTATACAAAGATTCCAAGAAATCGCATCAACATCCATCGGGCCATTGATTGAAGGGGCTATTAAGTATACCATCCCCTTGGCAATCATCGCATTTAGTATTGGATTGATCATTGCAATCTTTACGGCATTAGCGAGAATTTCATCTAATAAATTATTGCGAGCAATAGCGCGAGTGTATGTATCAATCATTCGAGGAACGCCTTTGCTTGTACAATTATTTATCATATTCTACGGGTTGCCGACAATTGGTATCACCATTGATCCTTTCCCGTCGGCCATCATAGGCTTTTCATTGAATGTCGGTGCCTATGCCTCGGAAATCATTCGAGCAGCTATACTGTCCATTCCTAAAGGACAGTGGGAAGCAGCATATTCTATCGGTATGAATTACTCGCAGGCATTGCGGAAGATTGTTTTGCCGCAAGCCGCTAGAGTTTCCGTACCACCGCTTTCGAATTCCTTTATTGGGCTGGTGAAAGATACGTCGCTTGCAGCTACTATTTTAGTAGCTGAGACATTTAGGCGGGCGCAAGAAATTGCTTCTATGAACTATGAGTTTTTATTCGTCTATATCATGGCGGCTCTAGTATATTGGGTAATTTGTTTCATCTTGTCGATCATCCAAGGTAGAATTGAAATACGCCTGGATCGAGTTGTCGGTAAGTCAGGGGGATTATCATGATTTCTATACAAGGACTGAAAAAGTCTTTCGGATCGCAAGAAGTAATAAAAAATGTAGACTTGGAAATCGAGCAGGGAAAAGTGGTCGTGATTATCGGTCCTTCAGGTTCTGGTAAATCTACGTTGTTACGTTGTCTGAATGTGCTCGAAACACCGAATGGTGGCGTGCTGTCTATAGATGGTCAGAAGCTAGACTTTAATACATTGGTCTCGAAAAAATCTATCAGTGCATTTCGTCGTTTGACAGGAATGGTATTTCAGAGCTATAACCTGTTTCCGCACCTGACAACGACAGGTAATGTGACGGAAGGACTCACGACAGTCAAAGGGCTATCGCATAAAGAAGCCGTGAAGAAGGCTGAACTGCTACTAGATAAAGTAGGATTGGCTGATCATAAGGACAAGCATCCCTTCCAGCTTTCAGGCGGTCAGCAACAGCGTGTTGCAATTGCACGAGCACTTGCGATGGATCCAAAAGTCATGTTGTTTGATGAGCCGACATCCGCTCTCGACCCTGAACTTGTCGGTGAAGTACTTCGAGTCATGAAGGACCTAGCACATGAAGGGATGACGATGGCTGTCGTAACACATGAAATGAGGTTCGCTAAGGAAGTGGCCGATGAAGTAATCTTTATAGATGATGGTGTCATTGTAGAACGCGGTGCACCAGCTGAGATCTTCAACCATCCAAAGCATGAGCGAACTAAGAAATTTTTGAGTTTATTACAAGTATAGATAGACAAAACGCTTGGCACATAGGATGCCAAGCGTTTTTCTGTGTTGATATTAGTGGAAATTAGCTTATTCGCTCATTAATTTGTATAAGTGATCATAGTTCGTGCTTAACCGCTCAAAGCAACCTCACAACCGCTCTAACACTCTCCGTAAGCGCTCAATCATCTTGCTCAAGCGCTCATAGTTCGTCCTTATCCGCTCAATGCAATCGGGCAACCGCTCTATCAATCTCCATGAGCGCTCAAACACCTGGCTCAACAGCTCATAGCGACGTCTTAACCGCTCAATCTCAATAACCCTAACAACATACTTCCTATTCAGTCCGGATGCCAACGATATGTATCGAGTGGGACACGGCCGTTTGCGTTGAATTGAACACCTTCCGCGAGCAATCGCTCACGTTGTGTCTCGCCTTTTCCTTCTGCGTTTTCCGGAGTCGAGATTCCACCTTGTGCATTGATGATACGATGCCAAGGCAATTCATATTTAGCACTCATCGAATGTAAAATACGTGAAATTTGTCTTGCGCCGCGAGGATTTCCTGCTTCCGCAGCTACTTGTCCATAGGTCATCACACGACCTGGAGGAATGGCTTGAATGATTGCCACGGCTTGTTCTGTAAATTTTTCCATAGTGGTGCAACCTCCTTTTTTGTAAAGTCTAGCATAGATTATCGAGACGTGTTATGCCATTATTCAGACGATATTGAATGCCAATATGGTATTATTTATGTACAGATAGAAAGGAGAATGTATATGAGCTCCAATACACTAGAGTTTGCAAAAGTACTAGATCAGCAAGATTCATTTGCGCCTTACAGAGAGGAATTTTATTTACCGCTAGAGAAAATCTATATGGATGGAAATTCACTTGGATTATTATCGAAGCGTGCAGAAACGAAGTTATTCGAACTGGTAGACACATGGAAAACACTTGCAATCGATGGCTGGACGGAAGGAATGCATCCGTGGTATTACATGGCAGAACAAATAGGGGATAGAATGGCACCATTAGTTGGCGGGAAGAAATCTGAAGTGATTGCAACAGGTTCTACTACGACCAATTTACATCAAATGGTTTCCACATTTTATCGACCTTTGGGAAAACGAACGAAAATACTAGCGGATGAATTGAATTTCCCGTCAGATATATATGCGTTGCAAAGTCAGATTCGTGTACAGGGGCTTGATCCGGAAGAGCATCTGATACGTGTGAAAAGTGAAGATGGACTTACGCTTGATGAAAAGCGAATCATTGAGGCAATGACGGAAGACGTCGCGTTAATTGTACTGCCGTCAGTTCTATATCGCAGTGGTCAGGTGCTAAACATGAAAACGCTTACGCAAGCCGCAAAAGAAAGAGATATCATAATTGGATTCGATTTATCACATTCGGTTGGATCCGTACCACATGCACTTCATGAATGGGACGTAGATTTCGCTTTTTGGTGTACATATAAACACTTGAATGGCGGACCTGGTTCCGTTGGTGGTTTATTCGTCAATGAACGACATTTCGGTAAAAAGGCAGGTCTTGCAGGATGGTTTGGCTCTGATAAGACCAAGCAATTTGATATGAATCATACGATGACAGCTGCAACAGATGCAGGCGCATACCAAATCGGCACGCCGCATATATTGAGCCTGGCTCCGCTACTCGGTTCACTCGAAATGTTCGAGGAACTTGGAATGGAGAGAATCCGTGAGAAGTCATTGAAACTCACAAGCTTTATGTTGAGTTGTATGGATAATGAATTGGGTGAGTATTCATTTGGTATCGGGAACCCGCTGGACGATTCACGTGGGGGCCACTTATTACTGCAGCACAAGGAAGCCGCAAGAATATGTCAAGCATTGAAAGCACAAGGTGTCGTTCCGGACTTCCGTGCGCCTGACGGTATTCGGTTAGCACCTGTTGCACTGTATAATTCATTTGAAGACGTCTGGCAAACGGTACAAATTCTCAAAAAGATTATGCAAGAAGATGTTTATAAACAATTTTCGAATGAACGCGGGGTGGTGGCATGACGAATCAATGGATCGATATTACACAACCATTGAATCAGCGTATTGCGGAGTGGCCTGGGGATACACCGTTTGCCTATGAAGTAGCCGTATCGAAAGAGCAGTCCGGTTCGGTAAACATAGGTAAATTAACGATGAGTACGCATATCGGCACACATACGGATGCCCCTTTTCATTATGATGATGGTGGATTAAAAATCTTGGATTTACCAGTGGATTTGTATATAGGCAAAGCTTGTTTAGTAGACGTGACAGGAGTTAGCTGTGTGACACGGGCAGATTTGGAAGCATTTGATTTCGACGGTGCAGAACGACTTTTAGTGAAAACGGGAAGTCACCCAACTCCAACGAAATTTCCTGAGAACTTCACTGTTATTGGGGAAGATGTCGGGCCACTGTTGAAGGAACGAGGTGTACGCCTAATCGGCGTAGATACACCATCCGTTGATTCGGAGACTAGCAAAGATCTACTTGGTCATCATTCGTTATATCGCAATGATGTGATTATCATCGAGAATTTAGTATTACATTCATTGGAAGTGGGGAATTATGAGTTGATTGCATTGCCTTTAGCATTGGAAGATGCGGATGGAAGTCCTGTCCGTGCAGTCGTCAGGAGGTTACAGTCATGAAGGAAAAAGGGATTCATACCGATTTTAGGGATTCGATGACGTACAGCGAGTATTTGCATTTAGATCAGGTACTATCGAGCCAGAAGCGTCTATCGGGACATCATGATGAAATGCTTTTTATCATTATTCATCAAGTAAATGAACTATGGATGAAGCTGATTTTACATGAGCTAGAAACAGCGATCGAATTGATTCAGCAAGGTGAATTGCCCGAAGCGTTCAAAATGTTAGCTCGCGTCTCAAAGGTTCAGACTCAGATTATTCAGGCATGGGATGTCTTGGCTACATTGACGCCTGCCGAGTACATGGAGTTTCGCGATAGTTTAGGAAAGGCTTCAGGATTCCAATCCTATCAAAATCGTTTGATTGAGTTTGCTTTAGGTTATAAACAACCGCAAATTATTAAAATCTATGAAAAGGATAACGAGCTGTCAAAGAGGTTGGCGAAAGCGTATGAGGCACCGGGAATTTATGATGTAGCCATTCAAGCTTTGGCACGTGCAGGTTTTGATATCAAGGCAGACTTACTCACACGTGATTTTTCAATTACTTATAAAGGAGATCCGAGTGTAGCGGCTGCATGGCTTGAAGTGTATCGGGATGTAGATCGATATTGGGATTTATATCAATTAGCGGAAAAGCTAGTCGATATCGAAGACAGTCATCAGCAATGGCGCTTTAGGCATATGAAAACAGTGGAGCGCATTATCGGCTTTAAGCAAGGCACAGGTGGCTCTTCGGGTGTTCACTATCTAAAATCTGTACTTGATCATCGCTTCTTTCCGGAACTCTGGGATGTCCGAACTAAAATTTGACAAACTGGCAAGCTAGCAACTATTATTAAATTTACAATAATCTGAAAAGAGAGGTGGTATGTATAATGACCAAGAAGTCGATTAGCTATGTTGTGATGGCATTTGCCTTAGTAGTTCAAATTGCTGTCATGCCGTTACAAGCGTCTGCTGCAGATCCTGAAAAAGCACCTACGTGGATATCTCCTATTAATTATTTAGCGCTAGGGGATTCATTAGCAGCTGGTGTTACACCAAATAACGAACTGGGTAAAGGCTATACAGACTTTTTAGCGGAGGAACTGGCTAAAAGTGAAGCATTGCAGGCCAGCAATAAAGGATTTTCATACCCAGGCTATAAAACGGATGATGTCTTGAGGGATTTTGAGATGGACGTCACGAAGCCGATCGTAGGGATCGGACATTCCGACAAAACAGCTACTCTTCATCAATCTGTGAAAGAAGCACATCTCATTACGTTAACAATTGGTGCAAATGACGTGTTGCCAAAGTTTACGTTTGATGACAAAGGTACACCGCAATTCAACTCGGAAGAATTACAGGCGGCTATTATGAAAGTCGGGATGAATACGCAAAAAATATTGGCCAAAATATATCAACTGAATCCGAATGCACAAGTATATATAATGGGCTATTACAATCCATTCCCTTACTTGAGTCCACAGAATCAACCATTAGTAAATCAGCTTGTCGTAACGTTAAATGATGCGATTAAACAAGGCATGACAGGCACTACGGCACAGTTTGTAGACACATCAAAGCAAATCGCAGAAGATCCTTATACGTACTTGCCTAATCCTGAAAATATTCATTTAAGTCAAGCAGGCTACAAAGTAGTCATGGAGGCTTTCCGCAAATCATTGATGGAGAACTATTCATGGTTTGCAAAAGATGTGCTTACTGTCACAGCCAAAGATTCGACTACAGTAGAACTCAACTGGAAACCGGTCATTGATACGGGAATGGTCTCCATGTATCAAGTCTATACTGGTGATAAAATGGTAGGCGAAGTGATGTCACCTATCTTATCATATGAAATTACAGATCTCGAGCCGAATAAAGAGTATCATTTCTCTGTTCACGCCGTTAATCAGAATGGCAAAAAGAGCATGCAACACTTGAATACTAAATACACAATAGATAAAGAGCCGGTTGAACCAGCAGTGATGTTTACAGATATCACAAATCATTGGGCTAAAGATGTAATTGAAGTGGCAGCAATGAGAGGAATTGTTAGTGGCTATGCAGATCACACTTTCCGACCGGACACATCACTCACACGTGCACAAGCTATGTCAATCATCGTTCGCGCGCTGGATTTAAAATCTAAAAGCACGAAATCGGCATTTACTGATTTAGCAGACTACGCGGACAGCACGAAGAGGGATATTCAAGCTGCTTATGACCATGGTTTAGTAAGTGGAGTAAATGGTCACTTCATGCCAAACAAGCCTATCACTCGTGCGCAGTTAGCATTAGTATTGAGTCGAACGTATGAAATAGCAACTGGAAAGCCATTCACGCCAACAGTAGCAGCACCGTTTACAGATATTAAGAAGTTCTCAAAAGACACGCAGTGGGCAATAGCAGGTCTTTACCAAATGAATATTGCAACAGGGGACAATGGCAAGTTCATGCCAAACGATTCCACAACGCGAGCACATGCTGCAAAGATGATCGTGCATTCAATGGAAGCCATTGCACAATAATAAAGTAAACATCAAAAGGCAAGCCTCACATTGAGGTTTGCCTTTTGATGTTGTTCGATTGTAGATTACGATACTAGTTAAACGTTGACCAACGGTGTGGTTTATGCAAATTTCTTACGTGGCGTTTTCTTATCCACCACAGCAGCACCCACAATATCCCCCATGACATTGGAAGCGGTACCCGCCATACCAATTAATGCATCAACTCCGGCGATCAGAGCGACAATCTCCAGCGGTAATCCGAACATAGTAAGTACTGCAGATAGCGTAACCAATCCGGCAGCAGGAACACCAGCTGTTCCAATAGAAAGTAAGGTTCCAATTGCGATGATGACGATAAAATCTACAGCGGATAAGTTCAAGTTCGTGATATTCGCTGCGAAGACAAGGGAAATACCCATGCGCAATGCGCCGCCGTCGGAATTGAAGACTGCGCCGAGTGGTAAAGCGAAGTTCGCTGTATTCTCGGAGACACCCGCTTTTTTAGCAGATTCAATTGCAATGGGCAACGTAGCAATACTACTAGAAGTGAAGAATGCAGTTGTATAGGCATCTTTTGTATTACGATAAAAAGGCAATACTGGATTACCAAAAAACTTCAAGAATCCGCTATAGACAAATAACCAGAGAATTAAAACGCCAAGATAGAATACACCGACGAATGATAGTAATCCAAGTAATGTTTCCCATCCTTGCTCACCAAAAGCAGTGGCACTGATTGCGAAAACACCAATGGGTGCATATAATAACACGCCTTCAAGAATTTTATAGAACATCGTATTTAATGCGTTAAAGAAACGATCAAGAAAATCGCCCATTTCAACGAGTTTCGTATCTTTGGAAAATTTCATGGAAGACATGGCCATGCCGATGATGATTGCGACGAATAGAATGGCCATTAGATCACCAGATGTGAAAGCTTCGAAGATATTCTTTGGTACAATTTGTAATAAAATTTCTGAAAATCCAGGTGCATGTGGAGGTTCCACTACTGCGTCAGTAGGTAAAGTTAAATGTCTACCTGGCTTAAGCCACATGGCCAATGAGAGTCCGATTAAAACGGCGGCCGCTGTAGTTGCCGTGTAATAGAGAATTAACTTACCACCCATTTTCCCAAGTTGGGCTAAGTTCATTTGATTAACAGCTAATACAACTGTCAGGAAGATGACAGGAATGGCGATCAGGCTGAGCAAATTTAATAATAATGTTCCAAATGGTTTCAGGAAAGTAGTGTATTCGTTAAAAAAGATTCCAAGTAAGGTGCCCGCAATAAATCCAATCGTAATTCTAGCGACAAAAGGTGTGTTCTTATACTTATTCCAAATGGGTATCACTCTCCTGTTCGTTCCTTATTCCCGCAGCTAGTGAATTACGGTGTGAGAATATTATTTCATCATATCATATCTGTACAAATAGATTGCGTTAAGTACCTTGCTATTGCTTTACTTTCCATAAAAAAAGATTTAAAATAAAATAAATGGTTAGCCAGACTAACTAAACAAATAAGGGGTGTAAATTTTATGGAGCAAACACAACAGTTTTTTCCGGAATATGTTCAACTCTACCGTCCATTGCTAAATCGATTAAATAATTTGCTGGCACCGTATCAATTATTTCACTCACAATGGGGAATACTAAAGTTGTTATGGTTAGATGGTGAAATGACATCAGCAGAAATTGCTATACGTAGACAAGTGGAAAAGCCGAGTGTCACTAAAATTGTCCAGCGTCTATTGGAAATGGGTTTAGTCAGCATTCGACCAGGAACAGATCGCAGGGAGAAATGGATAGGATTGACCGAACAAGGACAAGCTACAGTAATAAATGTTATGGCTGACTTGGAAGTATTTTATGACAATTTACTTGAAGGTGCTACAGTGGAAGATCTAGAAGCAGGAATTCGTGTGTTAAAACTAGCAAATAAAAATCTTCATAAATGAGAGAGTGGTTGAATGAATAAAAGTAAAATTTGGACAAAGGACTTTATTGTTACATCAGTCATTAACTTCTTTTTAATGTTAGTCATGTATTTACTTATAGTTACGATTGCGCCTTACGCAGTGAAGGAGTATGGCGTATCAACAAGTGTTGCAGGTCTTGTGTCAGGTATTTTCATCATTGGAACATTAATTGCACGCCTTGCTGTAGGTGGGTTAATAGAAAAAGTCGGCAGCCGAAATATCTTATTGATTGGATTATTGGTCACTGTATTGGCATCCGTCTTTTATTTTGGCGCAGTGAACTTACCGTTATTAATGGCGAACCGATTCTTCCATGGTGTTGGACTTGGCATTTCTTCTACCGCGACAGGTACAATGGTAGCTCAAATGCTTCCACCTTCACGTAGAGGTGAAGGTATTGGGTATTTCAGTTTAAGTACAGTTCTCGCTACAGCGATTGGACCATTTTTCGGTATTTTCTTAAGTCAGCACTATCATTTCAATATACTCTTTATGTTTTGTCTGGTACTCAGTATTAGTTGTGCGGCCATGTTCTTTTTCGTTGAGAGAAAGCCAACAGTCCTGCCTAAAAAGAATGTACAGACGACAACAAAGAAATTCGGAGTTCACGGATTATTAGAAGTGCGGGCATTACCGATTGCGTTTGTGACGTTGTTAGCAGCTATCGCTTATTCTGGTGTGCTATCATTCATTTCGTTCTATGCTGAGGAAATCAACTTGGTAAGTGCAGCCAGCTTCTTCTTTTTAGTATACGCCATTGCTGTACTGCTCTCGAGACCATATACCGGTAAATTATTGGATGTAAAGGGTAATAAGTTTGTTGTTTATCCTTCGTTGTTATTATTTGCAGGTGGATTATTGTTGTTAAGTGGGGCAAATGCAGGTTGGATGCTACTTCTTGCGGGTGGTGTTCTTGGGCTCGGGTTTGGTAACTTCCAATCATCTGCACAAGCGATTGCGTTGCAAGGTGTGAAACCTGAGCGTTTAGGTGTTGCTACGTCAACGTTCTTTATTTTCTTAGACTTTGGTTTTGGCTTTGGCCCGTATGTACTCGGGTTACTTGTTCCGATCATCGGCTATCAGCATCTGTATTTGGTTCTTATGGTTATAGTACTGATCGCGCTCGGCTTTTTCATGTTATTCAGTCGGACGCGCCAACGTCTTATTGTAGAACCAGATTGATAAACTATGCAAAAAGACACTACCGTTCTGTATGTAGTGTCTTGTCATATGCGTGTTAAACAATTTCGACCATTACGTTTGGAAGCATACTGGGCATCATCAGCTCTGCCATAAATATGGCTCGATTGATCGCCTTTGCGGAAATTCGTGATGCCCATACTGACGGTTATCCCGATGCTATTCCATTCAGACTTTTCTATATAGCATCGAAGTTCTTCTGCTCTTTCACAGTTCTTTTGATGATTGGGATCATCAAATAGTACCGCAAATTCTTCTCCGCCAATCCGTGCTACTAAGTGTGGAGAATAAATTTTGTACTCCAACTTGCGAGCTACTTCTCTCAACACATCATCACCTACTAAATGGCCATGTGTATCATTCACAGTTTTGAAATGGTCGATATCAAACATTAATAAAGAGAATGAACGCGTCATAAAGAGTTCTGCACGATTGATCGCAGCATCTAAATTTCTCCGGAATACACGGCGATTATAGAGTCCTGTCAATTCATCCCGTGTAGCTAACTCTTGAAGTTCTCCATTCAAATCCTGAAGTTGCTGTTGCTTGTATTCGACTTCTTCAAGCAATCCGAGTAATTTATTGTACGCTTCATCCGTCTGTTGTTGAATTTTCTCTGCTTCTTTTTTTGATTTTAGTAACTGGTTCTCATATTCATCACGTACTGTAATCGGAACTACAATACCTTCATATAATCCATTGCGTTTACTGACATTCATCAATACAGGGAGGGTACGATTAACTACTTTAAAGTTTAAATACATTTCCCGTATTTCTTGGTGCATAGAAATAGACGGCACGAAGTAGGTTTGGAAATAAACTTTAGATGGGACTGTTAGTACGTCATGCATATGTCGCGGCATTTTGTCTAGACGTAATATCTCTCGCATCGTCTTATTCATTTCAACAAACTCCCATTCACTTGTTAAGACGAAATATCCGCAAGGCAATAAGTCCATCTGCTCATCCATGATTTATACGCTCCTGTCCTCTTCGATAAAACGTGTAATCTCATCAATTGTTTCTGTAGGATGACTGATATGTGGATTATGTCCTTTTGCTTTCATGATGACCAGTTCACTGTCCGAAATGTGCTCCTTTATATAGTGTCCTACTTCCATAGGTACGATAGAGTCTTCGGTTGGTTGTAAAATAAGTGTTCTCGTGGGAACCTTAGGTAATTCCTCACGAACATCTGACATAAATGTTGCTTCTGCAAAGCGGCGTGCAATGCCAGGATCATTCGTACACAACATAGACTCGAACTCTTCAGATAGATGTGGTCGATCTTCATTTTTCATCGCTATGGGTGCTAAGTATTTCGTGAACTCTTTATAGTTCATCTCCATCATATCGAGTAATTCATCAATATCTTCACGTTCAAATCCAC
Organism: Sporosarcina sp. P19; assembly: GCF_002743165.1. Classification (NCBI taxonomy): domain Bacteria; kingdom Bacillati; phylum Bacillota; class Bacilli; order Caryophanales; family Caryophanaceae; genus Sporosarcina; species Sporosarcina sp. P19. The sequence goes on from NZ_PDYR01000004.1 coordinate 183,999, forward strand.
CATGGTAATCGGTTTCATTTAAGTAATGGGGGGAAGGGCCGATCATGATTAGCTTTTCCATTAAGTCAGGTCTTTGGATAGAAGCGAGCACACCAATCATTCCACTTACTGAGTGACCAACATAGATAATATCTTTTAGTTCTAGCGCTTCACATACCTCGATTACGTCTTGTGCATAGCCAGGCAATGATGCATAGCGCTCTGCTGAGTAGGCTGTCTTATCACTTTGACCAGAGCCTACGTAATCAAATGTCACAATCCGATACTGCTTTTCGAATGCGGGAACGACATGATTCCATACCGTTTGATCACAGCCAAAACCGTGTGCAAAAACTATGGTTTGTTCACCAGAACCTGTTATATGTACGGCGTTTCTTCTTTTAATATCTATTGTCATAAACTCAATTCCCTTCTTCTGAACACCACGTAAATTATTACCATTGTAGCATAGAAAAAAGATCCGTTTATAATACTTGGGCGATAAAATAAAAAACACCTGTGAGTATTCTCACAGGTGTAACATCTTAGTTTGTGAAGTTATCGAAGTATCCTTGAATAAAGACAATAGGTGTACCTTTGTCACCACTACCTGAAGTCAGGTCAGATAATGAACCGATTAAATCCGTTAGCTTACGAGGAGTTGTTCCTTGTGAAGCCATGGATCCCATTAAATTAGTATCTTTATTCTCAATAAAATTAGAAACAGCATTCTTTAATTCCTCTCCGCGCAATTCAGAGAAATCATTATCAGCTAAGTATTTTAGCTTTACTTCATTTGGGATGCCATCAAGTCCATCTGTATAAGCGGGGGATACGACTGGATCGGCCAGTTCCCAAATCTTACCTACAGGGTCTTTGAACGCGCCATCTCCGTAGATCATCACTTCTATATGTTTGCCCGTTTCTTTTTTCAACATGGCCTGAATGTTATCTACTATAGGCTGACAGCTATGAGGAAACAGTTTGATGCTGTCTTCTTGGGCTTTGTTCGCGCCAAGTAAGCCGAACTGTTCGTTGTAGCCACTGCCATCGATAGAAGTTGCCAAAATGTCATCCAAACCATAAATTTTTTCGGCACCGTTTGCTTCCAAAATACGCTTTGTTCTGAAACGTGTATGGATATCGCAAGTCAGTACAGTTTTCGTATAATCTAAAATCGTTCTCGCATTATTGGAGAAAATGACCTCATGCTCTACACCGAACTCGTCCATCAATGATTTATAATATTCAATATAGTCAACGCCTGTGAATGGGTGTTTGTTCTCGCCGAAGTGTTCGCGGAACTCAACTTCAGTCAATACATCAGTCCAAGGGTTAACTCCCTTTTCATCTAGACGATCCAGTTCAACTAAGTGGTTACCGACTTCATCGGAAGGATAGCTAAGCATTAAAACGATTTTCTTCGCGCCTTTTGCGACACCGCGTAAGCAGTTTCCAAAACGGTTACGACTAAGAATAGGGAAAATGACACCGATTGTATCATCACCGAATTTCGCTTCGATATCTTTTGCGATATCATCGATTGTTGCATAATTTCCTTGTGCACGCGCTACAATTGATTCCGTAATGGATACGATATCTTTATCTTGAAACGTAATATTCTCTTTTTCTGAAGCTTCTAATACACTATCCACTACGATTTGATCAATATTGTCACCTTCATTTATAATCGGGCAACGTAATCCCCTAACAACCGTTCCTACAACTCTTCCCAAAACAATCGCTCCTTAGTGAAACTCAATTTGATCACTCTTCTTTGTATTATAACGTTCATTTATGGTATAAGTAAAATTAATATACTTAATAGGGGATATAAGGAGTGGTTATATGTCAATCAACTTAGAGTGGTATAAAGTCTTCCAAACTGTTGTTCATAATGAAAGTTTCTCAAAAGCCGCTCGAAGTTTATTTATGACACAGCCTGCCGTTAGTCAAATAATATCGCAGTTGGAAGGAGCTTTGGACACACGTCTGTTTAATCGTACATCCAAAGGGGTGACATTGACCGATGAAGGCTCCTTGCTATACGAGTATGCCAATTCGGCACTGAATTTAATCGAGGCAGGCAATGAAAAGTTACAGGAGTTGAAGAATCTATCATCAGGTGAATTGAAAATAGGTGTAGGGGATACGATTTCCCGTTATTATCTGCTACCTTACCTGGAAGCTTTCCATACAAGTTTTCCGGGCATCCGATTCAAAATTACAAATGGCACAACTTTAGAGCTAATCGCTGCGCTGAAATCAGGCGAAGTGGATATTGCCATTTGTAATTTTCCAATTGAAGATGATTCGTTGGAGAAGCATGCGTGTTTCGACGTACAAGACACGTTCGTATACGGAGAACGATTTCGAAAACTTTTCTTGAAACCCGTGCCTCTGCAGGAGCTTGCAAGATTACCGTTAATTTTATTGGAGTCGAAATCCAATTCACGTCAGTATGTAGAAGACTTTCTATTGAAGGAAGGTGTAAAGATTTACCCTGAATTTGAACTAGGTTCTCATGAGTTGTTGTTGGAATTTGCCCAAATCAATTTGGGCATTGCATGTGTGGTCAAGGAGTTTTCGGAAGAGTACTTGGAACGTGGCATGCTGCAGGAAGTAGAGTTTTTAAAACCCATACCTAAGCGCAGCATCGGTGTGTGCTATTTAAAAGGAGTGTCGCTATCACCAGCGGCTTCGAAGTTTATAGGGATATTGGAGAAGAATTAGATAGGCCGACAGCGATGTTGGGGTGCATATACCCATTGGGAAAATGTGCTCCAAACGCTTTGCTTATGCTCAAATCCCAACAGATCAACTGGGGGATAAGTAGTGTTGCACATTAAAGTCAGAGTATTAGTCAATTTTGACTTAAATCTACAGTTGCACCTAAATAGGTTTAAAAGCAACAATACTTCATACATTATCGTCAGTAAGTGATTCGGGTTCTACCACTATAAAGGCAGGGATTGAAGCGGAAGCTGGAGCTTCAATTCGCTTGTACTCATTAATTCACTCTCCATTCTTTCAAGTTTATGAACCTTAAACTTAAAACTACCCATAAAAAAGGCTGACACAAGAAATGGATCTTCTTGCGTCAGCCTTTGTTTGATTATGCGTAAATATTACGATCCCAGAAGCGGTGGTGTGCAACAGCCTCTACCCATTGCTCGCCTTCACCTGAAACCGTCAAGTCCGTCAAAATGCCAGGACCTGGTTTTACTTTGGTCTTCTCCATCAACCCTTCAGCTGCTGGAGCAGAGCCGATCGGTTTGAAATGCATATACGCTTCATTGACGAAATCAGCAACATCCGCATCAAACTTCTGTTGTTGCTTCGCTTGTCCACCTACAACATACAACGCATCGTATAGGACGGAGTGAACTGTCAACAATGTTTCGTCTACATCAACTGTAGCCCCATTCTTACCCGTCAGCTTGCCGAACTTCTCGCTCACAATATTAACCGTCATACCTGCATCCAATGAAGCCTTCAAGAATGGCTCAAGCGCTTCATCGTCAAACTGGTCCGCGATCAACACGGCTACTGTACGCGTATCGGGCACTTTTGCCGTGTTCTCCTGACTGAGGGCAGGGGAAGACTTAGATTCGCTAGACTGTGTGACATCTGTTGGTGCCTCGACACCGACTGCGTCAGCAACTTGAGTCGCCATATTCATATCGACATTAGCAAACATATCCACTGCTTGTTTTCTCACATTCATATCATTCACTTTTCCAATTTCAAAGCTAAACGCTGCAATAATATGCTCTTTCTCTGCGTCAGACATACTGTTCCAGAATAGACGGGCCTGTGAGAAGTGGTCTTTGAACGAATCACTCCGGGCTTGTACTTTGCGGCCTTCTACCTTCTCTTGATAATGTACGTAGCCGCCATCTTCCTCGGAAGCCGTGTCCGGTTTATTGTTGGATAATGAATTGTTATGATAATGAGTTTGTCCGACGTTGATGGTCTGTCTGCCGTATCCGTCACGCTGGTTATTGTGGAACGGACAGACCGGTCGGTTAATAGGCAACTCATGGAAGTTGGGTCCGCCTAGACGGATTAACTGTGTATCTGTATAGGAGAACAATCTACCTTGCAATAGTGGATCATTCGAGAAATCAATTCCGGGTACCACGCTGCCTGGGTGGAATGCAACTTGCTCCATTTCAGCGAATACATTGTCTACGTTGCGATTTAAAGTCATTTTTCCAATGATTTTTACCGGAATATCTTCTTCAGGCCATAGCTTAGTAGGATCTAGAATATCAAAATCAAATTTAAATTCATCTTTTTCCTCTAATAATTGTACGCCAAGTTCAAATTCTACGAAGTTTCCGTGTTCAATCGACTCCCATAAATCACGACGGTGGAAATCAGGATCTTTTCCGTTAATTTTCTGCGCTTCATCCCAAACTAAGGAGTGGGCACCGAGCTTTGGTTTCCAATGGAATTTCACAAAGTGCGCTTCACCTTGGTCGTTTACAAAGCGATACGTGTGTACACCGAACCCTTCCATCATACGGAAGCTCCTTGGAATAGCACGGTCGGACATTTGCCACATGACCATATGTGCAGATTCTTGATTGTTCGCAACAAAGTCCCAGAATGTATCATGTGCAGATGCGGCCTGCGGCATTTCGTTATGTGGCTCAGGCTTCACAGCATGTATTAAGTCAGGAAATTTAATAGCATCTTGAATAAAGAATACCGGTATATTATTTCCTACTAGATCATAGTTACCTTCTTGTGTATAAAACTTCACGGCAAAACCTCGTGCATCACGTACGGTTTCAGCAGAACCTTTACTACCTGCTACACTAGAGAATCTGGTGAATACAGGAGTTTTGGTGCCTGGCTCCTGTAAAAATCCTGCTTTTGTATATTTCTTCATGGACTCATACACTTCGAATTCGCCATGCGCTGCAAAGCCCCGTGCGTGAACTACCCGCTCTGGAATTCGTTCATGGTCAAAGTGCGTCATTTTCTCTCGGAAATGGAAATCCTCCATTAGCGTTGGACCGCGTGTTCCTGCTTTTAGTGAATGTTCATCTTCTGAAATCTTCAATCCTTGATTTGTTGTCATAGAATGTTCGTAGTCACGCGCGCGGAATGTCTCCAATTGTTTATTTTTACTCTCTTCGTTTACTTGATGATCTTTCTTCACATAAAATCCTCCCATCGAAAATAGTAGTCTGCTTTTCTTATTCCCCAATTGTGTAGGGATAAACAGAACATTATATTCGTCCGGAACGTAAGATGGAAAATAGCAGGTAAATAAACATTAGAGTTGCGATGACCGCACCGACTTCAATGAGCGGCAACTTTAAGAAGAGCGCGGTTTGTCCGGAAATGGCAGAACCGATAATTAGGCCGACCATTAGAATACTGAATGCCAACAACACGATACTTAAAGAAAGGCGGTTAGCGATTTTATCAAGTCGGCGGAAAATAATGTTTGTTTGCTTCAAGCCGACGTCTAATTCCACTTTCCCTTTTTGTATGGTTTTGATGGCTTTTTTCATATCGTTAGGTAATTCGGACAGAATTTCGGCATTCTTAACAAAAGTATGCCAGCCATTCTCCAGTAAGTAGCGTGGATCGAATTGTTTGAACACCATCTTTTTACCATACGGTTCGATGGCTTTCATAATACTGAATGAAGGATCCAATTTTCCGAGTACACCTTCAAGTGTCAGAATCACCTTTACAAGTATTGCAATTTCATTCGGCAAACGTATGCGGTGTCGATAAGCGATTGAGAAAATTTCCATAAATACATCGCCTAACCTTAAATCTGTGAGAGGTGTCTCATAATATTTCCGTTGAATAATCTGTAAATCACGATAAAGGGCATCTGTTTTAGTCTGTTCATGTAAAATATTCATAGCTTCGAAGACATCGATTAATCGAGCAATATTTCCTTTTTGCAAGGCAACGAGCAATGATATGAAATGATACGTCATTTCCTTACTTAGTTGACCGACCATACCGAAATCTAAATAATGAATAACGTTTCCAGGTGCAATGAAGATGTTACCAGGATGAGGATCACCGTGGAAAAAACCGTTTTCTATTACTTGAGACAGCATGGAATCTGCAATTCTTTCTGCAATCAACTTGCGGTCATATCCTTCGCGGTCCAGTTGTCCGATATTGCTCACTTTAATGCCGGTGACCAGTCCTGCCGTTAGCACAACACGCGTAGTGTATTCATCGTAAACAACTGGAACTTGGATGGTAGGGTTTTTCGCAAATTGGTGCGAGATTCGTTCTGCGTTACGGCCTTCTAGTTGATAGTCCAATTCTTCACGTAGAGAATGAGAGAACTCATAGATTAAATCTTTTATATGATACGCTTTCGCCCAGTCCATATTCTTCTCGAGAAATCCGGCCAAGTCGTGCAAGATAGCGAGGTCAGTATTCACTTGTTGTTGGATATTGGGGCGCTGGATTTTCACCGCTACGTGTTCACCGTTAGGCAACCGAGCGGTATGCACTTGACCTATAGAAGCTGATGCGAGTGGCTTTTCATTGAATTCTAAAAAGAGTTCTTCAATCGTTCCCCCTAATTGATGCTCGATTATTTCCCTGACTACTTCAAATGGGAAAGACTCCACATGGTCTTGTAGTTTTTCAAGCTCTGAAGCAATTTCCTCTGGGACTAAATCGCGCCGGCCACTGGCAATTTGTCCAAGCTTAACGAAAGTTGGCCCGAGTTGCTCTAATGCAGTTCGTAATTTTTTACCGACATGATATAAATTCAGATCGATTTGTTCATCCGCAGAAGTAAACTTTCGATCTGTCAGTCCAAGACGAAATAAAACATGACTGAATCCATTTCTTAAAAAGACATTTATAATTTCTTGTGAACGCTGTGCATTTTTCATTCTTCGTTTTAACAAAAAGAACACCTCCGAATCTACCTTCTCTACAAAAGATACCATTGTATTCCTGTAATTAAACACTAAAAAGGTCTCCTTCTCTTTGTTGAAAAGAGAAAAGGAGACCCATTCATGTTAGAAGATTTTTTTCCTATCGCGTTCTTCCTTCAAGACTTCGACCGCTTCACGAAAACGCAGTGAATGGACGTTTTCTCTTTCTCTTAGAAATTTAAGAGAATCATTAATCCATGCATCGTCTGAGATATCGATGATCCATTGATACGTAGCGCGTGCTTTTTCTTCCGCTGCTATATCTTCGTACAAATCAGCTATCGGATCTCCCTTTGCTTGTAAGTACGTAGTCGTAAAGGGTACACCACCCGCATTTTCATAAAACAACGCATGGCCGTGATTGACGTAATGTGCACCAAGTCCGGCTTCTTCAAGTTGTTCGGGGGTCGCATCTTTCGTTAATTTGTAAATCATGGTAGCAAGCATTTCTAAATGAGAAAACTCTTCGGTCGCAATATCATTCAGTACACCGATGACTTTATCAGGAACGGTGTAGCGCTGATTCATATAGCGTAATGCAGCAGCTAGCTCGCCGTCTGCACCGCCATATTGCTCAGCAATGTACCTCGCAAGTTTTGGGTTACACTCTTTGACCTCTACCGGATACAATAACTTTTTCTCATAGACCCACATCAATATTCCCTCCAGTAACCTAGTATATGGTTGAGACTACATTTGCCATGGCCAAGGTGCTTGGTTCCAGCGCCAACCCGTATCAATGGCTTGTTCAGACGGTATGGAATGTAAGGAAAGCGGTCCGAAACGCTTTTCGTACATTTTCCTTAGTCTTGCTGCTTCTTTTATAGCATGTCGCCATTGCGTAAGTGCTTCCTTGTCGTCAGGATGCGTGTTGGTGTAGAGTGTCAGTTCGACTACCACAAAATCGGCTTGTTGCACATTCTTCAACATGTCTCTTCGTTCCGTTGCATCCATCAGGAGATCCCCTCCCTTTTTGAATAGCCGTCGACTAGTGCCGGCCACAGCGACCCCTGTTGTAAAGCTTCAGCAGGTGAAAATTGTGGAAGTGACGTGGGCTGGAAATTCATAAAAAGCTGAGGCGGCAATGAAAACGTTTTGACTTTGACAGGTGGACACGGATCCCACGGAGAAATATATGGTTCATAACTTCCTCTGAACGTATAATCCATTCGTTATCAACTCCTCTACGCAAGATATGTAAATTTCTCATGCTATATGACCGAACCCAATCTTTCTCCATAGCGAATAAATTAATTTCGGTATTATAGGTCCCTTGGAATAGAATAGTTATATCTAATTAATATATTTATTAATAACTCGTATTCTAGTACAATGGAAGGGGTACGTGGCTTCAGTAGTTCCGTAGGAAGAATACATACAATGAAGGAGACGTTCAAATGAAACGTGGAGATGGCATAAATGGATGATTACTCCATATTTATCGGAAGGCAGCCGATCCTGAGCCGCTCAGGTGAGATTTATGCATATGAACTACTATACCGAAATAGCGAAGAGAACTGTTTTCCTGATATAAATCCTGAACAGGCTACAATCGGACTATTAATCAATACTTTTCTCACCGTTGGAATAGATCAGGTAACAAGTGGTGTGCGTTCATTTATAAATTTTTCAGGTGAACTGCTAGCGCAAGACGTATTTATGAGTCTGAATCCTGATCAAGTAGTGATCGAGATTTTGGAGGATGTGGAAATAACACCTGCTCTTTTGCGTCGGCTGCGAATGTTTAAGGAAGCGGGATTTACGCTAGCGTTAGATGATTTTATTTTACAAGATCAATACATAACCTATTCTCAGTTATTTGAGCTGGTGGATATTATCAAAGTGGATTTCATCCAAACAAGCATAACGGAGAAACATCGCATCAACACATTTTTGAAAAGATATCCAACGATTATTTTATTGGCGGAAAAGGTGGAGACAGAGGCAGATTACCAGCTCGCATTAAAGAGTGGCTATGATTTGTTTCAAGGCTATTTTTTCGCAAAACCTGATATTATTCAAAGTGCTGAAATTCCATCTAATACATTAATTCATCTACAGATTATTGATTATTTCCAACAGGAACCCCAGTCTATTGATCAACTATCCAATCTAATTATGCAGGATGTATCGATATCCTATAAATTGTTACGCTTTATCAACTCATTAGCCTTTGACATACCGCGTCAAATCAGCTCTATTAAGCAAGCGATTATGATGATCGGGCTAAATGAAACGAAGAAGTGGCTACAAGTTCTAATGTTGCATGAATTAGGTCAAGATCTACAAGATGGTCGTGTGAAAGCGCTTATTGAATTATCACTTCGTCGTGCACGAGCATGTGAGCTGTTAGCGAAGTATAAAAGAAAACCAAATAAGGACGAGTACTTTCTCACAGGTATGTTTTCGTTGATTGATGCAGTGATGCGGCGGAAATGGGAAGATATTTTGCCATTACTTTCTTTGTCTAATGTCATTATGGATACGTTAAATGGGAAGCAAACTGAAATGAGCTCATACATGGAGCTAATAAAATCGGTAGAGCATTTTGATTGGGAAACAGTAGAGCGACTTTCACGTGAACTCGCAATCCCCCGAAAAGAGTTAAGCCATATTTTTCTACAAGCCTTACGCTGGTCTCAGGGAATAGAGGATGAAATGAACTGAATATATACTGAAAAAGACATTTGCACTTGAAGATGTCTTTTTTGATGTGTAATATTGACAGTTATAATCTATTTGGTAACTTCTTATTCTGTAATTGATATGGGCAGAAGTACGTTATATTTCTTGTAATTGGGGTAAGGAGTGTAGTAAGAGAGTTACCAAATGAACACTAGGAGTCGATAGGTTTGGATAAAAAGTTCTGGAAAAATCCCGTGTTCTCTATTTCTGCCGTATTTATTTTTGTGCTCGTCGTACTAGGAGCGACCATACCTGTACCGTTTGGCGTGGTTTCTGAAAGGCTCTACCATTTTACGACAGATAATTTTGGATGGTTTTATTTACTAGCAGTATTTATTGTCATTATATTTTTAGTAGGATTGGCAATTAGTAAATTCGGAGCCATTCGTTTGGGTGGAGATACAGAACGTCCGGAATATCCGTTTTTTACGTGGATTGGTATGCTCTTTTCTGCCGGTTTCGGTGTAGGATTGGTGTTCTGGGGTGTGGCGGAGCCAATGAGTCACTACTTTAAGTCACCTATTGCTGGTGCTGAAGCCCAGACAGAAGAGGCGGCACGTGTGGCAATGGGGTATTCATTCTTCCACTGGGGAATTTCTCAATGGGCAATATTTGGCATAGTAGGGCTAGTTATTGGGTTTCTTCAGTTCCGGAAGAAGAAGGATGGTTTGATTTCAACGGCGCTCGAGCCGTTGATTGGAAGTAATCAATACGTTAAGACCGGAATCGATTCATTTGCAGTCATAGCAACTGTCATGGGAATTGCTACTTCGTTAGGTATGGGTGTCTTACAGATGAGTGGTGGTATGGAGTATGTCTTTAATATTAAGAGTACGTTTACGATTCAACTGCTGATCATTGCTGTTGTGTTCGTTGCCTACATGACATCTGCTTCAACAGGCTTGAGTAAAGGTATTGCCTATCTAGGTAATTTTAACTTGGGTATGGCAATTGCATTATTGCTGTTTTTCTTTATAGTAGGACCAAAAGTATTTATATTGGAAACCTTTACGCTGGCGATTGGAGATTATATCAATAACTTCATTACGTACAGTTTGCGTCTACAACCTTATCAAGGTGGCACTTGGGTAAAGGATTGGACCATTTTCTACTGGGCTTGGACTATCGCTTGGTCACCTTTCGTCGGTGCATTCGTGGCACGTGTATCGAAAGGACGAACAATCCGAGAGTTCATCATGGGTGTCATGGTCATACCACCAGCATTTTCTTGTATGTGGATTGCCACGCTCGGTGGAACTGCACTATACAGCGACTTGCGTAATGGTACACAAATTGCACAAGAAGTAGACAAAGATGTGACATCAGCTATTTTTGCGACACTTCAACATTTACCAATGACAGGGATCGTATCGTTCCTAGCTATTGTGCTAATCTTTACATTCTTGATCACGTCAGCTGACTCAGCAACGTATATTCTAGCGAGTATGACAACGCGTGGTAGTTTGTTCCCTCCGTTAATTGTGAAATTCGTCTGGGGATTCCTAATGACTGCAATCGCGGCTGTATTATTATATGCAGGCGGATTAGAAGCTTTGCAGTCAGCATCACTCGTATCTGCCCTGCCGTTTACCTTACTACTTCTATTACTGATCTTCTCGTTGGCCAAACTATTAGCCAGAGAACCGATTACAGTCAGACCGACAGATATTCGCCAATTTGAACATGTAGAAGGCGAAGTCAAAAAGAGACGTAAACGGAAAGAAAGTGAAAAAGAGAAGAGAGCACGCAGAGAAGCAGAAAAGGCTAGGAAAATTAAAGAGAAAAACGATAGAAAGTATCAAGAGCTTGAAAAGAAAAAGTACCGAGAAGTGGAGAAAGAAAAGAACGAATAGAAGAAAAGACCGGTTCGTAGCATTTAGCGCGAATCGGTCTTTTATCATAGAGAGGAGAATGTATGTGGCCATTGTAAAAGTTGAAGACATTCAGTTTACAAGAGACGATAATCAAATCCTGCAAGATATAACTTGGGATATTGAGAAAGGGCAGCAGTGGGGTATGCTTGGATTGAATGGTTCTGGTAAGACTACGTTATTATCTATTATTTCTACATATGAAATTCCTTCTAGTGGTGAAGTGGAGGTACTTGGCAAACGGTTTGGGAGTGCATACTTACCTGAATTACGTAAGAAAATCGGCTTTGTCAGTAGTTCTCTAGAGAAGTTCTCGGACTATTTCTGGAATGAATCGATTGAGCGGATCATCATTAGTGGTAAATTTGCGAGCTTTGGTATTTACGATGAAATTATAGCTGAAGACTGGATACGTGCCGATTATTTAGTGAAGGAATTTCGTTTGGAAGACGTCAAAGGCAAGAAATTCAGATTACTCTCTGAAGGAGAAAAACGTCGTGTATTGATTGCACGAGCATTGATGGGTAATCCAGATTTATTGATTTTGGATGAGCCGTGTTCTGGATTGGATATTTTGGCAAGAGAACAATTTCTTGAAGCGCTTAAAATTGCTACGGAAAATAATGTGCACCTCGTTTATGTCACACATCATATAGAAGAACTCGTTCCCGAAATCACTCACGTACTATTATTAAAAGAAGGAAAGATTGTAGCGAGTGGTCCTAAAACAGAAGTTTTGACGGACGAACTGTTATCCGAAACGTATCAGGTACCTGTAACTATTGAGTGGCATGCAGAACGACCTTATCTTTCAATGAAATAATGCAGATCCATACAGTTTATTGCAAGATAGAGAGGGAATAGTATAAAAAACATAATATCACCATACGATGTGTGCAGGAACGAGTATATCAAATGAACTAGGGAAAGGGGGAAAGAGCTTTTGGTGAATCATAAACGTAAAATGACTAAAAAGCGCATAGCCTCCTACGCACTGCTTTTTGTTGCATTGCTTTACGCGGGTGTCATGCTTTGGCAAACGTATAAGCCATTGCCACCCGGTATTTCATATAAAGGAGAACTTCATCAAGTAGAAGACGTAGAGTTCATTTATGATTTAACGTACTCTAAGACGAAGTCAAAAGATCACTACAAATCAGAACTTCGTATATTCAATGAGGTTTTTCGAATGATTGAAGAAGCGCAAGAGTTTGTCGTGCTCGACTTCTTCTTAATGGATGATTACTATGATGAAAAAGAAGACTTTCCTCAAATTGCGGATCAACTTACAGAAGTACTTGTGAAGAAGAGGAAAGAGTTTCCTGACATGCCGATCGTATACATAACGGATCCAGTGAATACAGGATATGAATCCTATGAATCGGAATGGTTTAAAGCATTGGAAAAAGCAGGTGTGCAAGTAGTGTACACAGACTTGGAGCCATTACGTGATTCAATGCCCTTATACTCTGGGTTATACCGCATCTTCCTACAGTGGTTTGATTTTAACGAAAATAATCGTTTTCCCAACTTCTTGGCGAGTGATGCGCCTGATGTGAAGTTTTCATCTTATTTGAAGTTGTCGAATGTTAAAGCGAATCATCGAAAAACTCTTGTGACAGAACAAGCGGCATTAGTTACGTCTTCTAATCCTCACGCAGCTAGTGGTCGACACGGTAATGTGGCATTCAAAGTGAAAGGCCCAATCCAGAACGATATATTGGAATCGGAAGAAGCTGTGCTTCAGTATTCATCAGGCGGAACGTTACCGCGTATCGAAACGGAAGAACAAGAAGGACCCTACCAGGTCCAGTACTTAACAGAGAGCAAGGTAATGGATGCATTAGTGAGCGATATTAAAAAAGCAAAAAAAGATGATGTAATCCGTATGGGCATGTTTTATCTTTCTGAGCAGGAAGTAATCCGACCTTTAGAAGATGCAGCCAATCGTGGTGTACATGTAGAGATGATCCTAGATCCGAACGAAAACTCATTCGGTAGTAAAAAGTCAGGTTTGCCTAATCGCCCCGTCGTCCAAGAAATAAGAGAGAATACAGATGATAAAATTAAAGTACGTTGGTACAATACCGTAATCGGTCAATATCACACCAAGCTAGTAACGGTACAGACTGCGGACGAGACGTATATTACAAACGGATCTGCCAATATAACGGAGCGTACGTTACGTGATTATAACCTGGAAGCAAATCTGCGTATTATAGCACCAACAGACAGCGAGCTGACAGATGAAATCAACGCGTATTTCGATCGGATATGGAATAATGAAGACGCGCTATACACTCTGGACGTAGAAGAATACCAAAACGGCCTGACATTCTTCCAACGAGGAATTTACGCACTGCAACGCTGGGCGAAGCTTACATCATATTAAAATAAAAAAGCACCGCTTATTGTTGCCAGTGCTTTACTCATATTTAACGCAAAGAACGAATGTAAAACATGAAGAGTATCTAACAATAAATTGAACATAGGAGATGTAGTAGATGAAGATTGTAATATTTGGAGCAACAGGCCGTACAGGAAGTGAGATTGTTCGTCGTGCATTAACTGACGGTAATGAGGTAACGGCAGTCGTTCGATCGCCTGAGATGTGCAAATCTCAAGAAATGCTGACGATCATTGCAGGTGACGTACGGGATCCGGATGCAGTAAAAAAGGCATTATCGGGGGCCGACGCAGTCGTAAGTGCTCTTGGCACTGACAAAACAACCACACTGACAGAAGCAATGCCGGCTATTATTGAAGGAATGAAAGAACACGGAATCGAAAGAATCGTAACAATTGGAACTGCAGGCATATTAAATAGTAGAACAGAACCGTCCAAGTTACGTTATCAATCGAATGAATCCCATCGTAAGTTGACATTTGCGGCAGAGGAGCACCATAAAGTATTTACAATGTTGCAAGATTCCGGTCTAGACTGGACGATCGTGTGCCCAACCTATTTACCTGATGGAGAAGCGGTCGGCAATTATCGGACGGAAAGAGAGTACTTACCGATTGATGGCGCCAAGATTTCTACCGGTGATACTGCTGCGTTCGCGTATGATGAATTATCTAAACAAGAGTATAAGGGATATAGAGTAGGAATTTCCTATTAAAAAATGTCTATTTAGGTGAGAGCACATTTAAAATATTGGTGTATTCTGCATTGAATATTAAAAAAGTCTCATAAAATCTCTTTTCTCTATGATATAATAGGAGTATAGAACCACAGGGAAAAGGAGAATGGGGAAACAGATGAGATGGTCCTTGAAGAACTTAATTCAAGTCGTGGCAATATTGGCGATTGCATTGACCTTTCTAACGAGTACTACGGTGGCATATCAAGTGCATAAACAAACATTAATAAATTCTACTCTAGAAACTAACTACGCATATGTCCAAAAGCTAACGTCCACTACAGATACTTATTTACGGGAAATATTAAACACATTAGAAGTTAATGCGAAAGTAGTCCTATCTCTCCTTGATGACCCTTCTTCACAAACACAATTGAATGCGTTAGCCGAGCGGATTAGGACAGAAACGAATACATTTGATTCTGTTGCGGTCGCCTCTACAGAAGGTGTCATACTAGGTGCATCCACTCCGAGCCTTGAGTTGGTTGGGGAAGAGTTGACATCGATTGGAGCAATGCAAGCTATTAAGGAAAAGAGGAAAATAATCTCTCACCCTTATGTTGGAATTGAAGGAGAACCAATTATATTTATTAGTGTTCCACTTTTTGAAAACGGTGAGTATAAAGGGTTTTTGGGAGGAGCTATTTATCTCGATCAGCCTAATATATTAGAGAAGCTCCTAGGGAACCATTACTATGAAAATGGTTCGTATGTTTATGTAGTAGACTACGCAGGAAAACTAATTTATCATCAAGAAAAAGAGCGTTTGAAAGAAGATGTCTCGAGTAACCCAGCGGTCCAAAAAGTAATTAGAGGGGAAAGTAACTATACACAGCTAATTAACACAAAGGGAATACCTATGTTGGCGGGATATGCCTACGTCCCCATTGCCGAATGGGGAATTGTAGCACAAAGACAACTAGATATTTCTGTTGCTCCCGCAAAAGAAATGGTGCTGGAGATGGCATTAAAGTCTCTCCCGTTACTACTTCTTTCGTTCTTCTTGGTTAGGTATCTGTCAAGAAAGATTGCTCTGCCACTTCAAAAATTGGCATATTATACGGAAAACAGTGTAGAGTCTGATCAAAAAGAAAAAATGGAAGCCATCTCTGATTGGTACTATGAAGCTAAACAATTAAAAGGAGCTATGGTGCATAGTTTGGATTACTTCAAAAATGAGATGAACTATTTCATTCACCAATCAACGATCGATCCGTTGACGAAACTAACAAATCGTCGAATGATGGATAGTTACATGAAGCAATGGGTGGACGATGGAACACCATTTGCTCTAATTATTTTTGATATAGACAAGTTTAAACGTGTCAATGATCGCTATGGTCATGCAGTCGGCGATGAAGTTCTGATCTACTTGGCAGATTGGATGCGACGAACAGTTCGCAAGCAAGATATATGTTGCCGCTACGGTGGAGAAGAATTTGTCATCTTATTACCGAAATCGGATAAAGTAACTGCTTACCTGACAGCAGAACGCCTTCGTGAAAAAATGGAGGACACAGTCAGTCCTTGCGGTGAAGTCATTACAATTTCATCTGGAGTAGGTGCTTATCCACTTCATGCAAACCACCCGGCGCGACTTATCGAATTAGCTGATCAAAGTCTGTATGAAGCAAAACGTACAGGACGTAATAAGACCATCGTTGTTTCTGATGAACCTCGGCAGAAGTAATATGCCGGGGTTTTCTTTAGTAGTAGATTAACAGAAAGGAGATGGAGAAGTGCCAGAGCAATCTATGGATAAACGCTTGCACATCAAAACCCACGGTGTTAGAGAGTGGATTCATCAATCATCTCATTATAATCGTTATGAAGCGACACCTTACGAGATGCTAAATTATTTATTTGCCGAACATGACCTCCTAAAAGAGGGGAGCTTGATTGACTTTGGCTGCGGAAAAGGAAGAGTGCCTTTTTATGTAAATCATCTTTTTTGTCTGGACACAATAGGTATAGAAATGAATAGTGTGTTACATCAAAATGCAATGACTAACTTATTGGATTATCGACAAGCCTTTCCGAAGAGACCTGGATCTATTTCATTTGAATGCTGTATAGCGGAGAGTTACATCATTCCTGCAGATGCCGTGACGTTCTACTTCTTTAATCCATTTTCTTTGGACATTTTTCGATCTGTAGTTCAACGGATTCTAAAGTCAGCAGAAAACTCCCCCCGCACATTGGAAATCATTCTATATTATCCGACTGATGAATACGTTTATTTCTTGCATCATCACCCATTATTTGAGAAAGTAGCGGAGATACCGATTGCACATTTGCAAATCCATGACAAAGCAGAGCGCTTCTTAGTCTATACGTACAAACAGCCCTGATCCTATAGATCAGGGCTGTATTTATATTCATGCAGAATAACTGAATCGCTTTCCTATCCAGAATATGAATTCCATCAAGAGTGCAGCTAAGATCCCTACTAACAACCCGCTTGATAATAGAGGTTGAACTAGCTCCGGGAGTGAAGAAAACACTGTGGCTGGCAAAGTCATAATCGATAACCCGAGAAGTGCAGGTAATGCGACTCGGTAAATAGTTTTAGGTTCGAAAGTTAATCCTTCCACATTGCGCAAGGCAGACCGGAATAACTGTAAATAGGCTACAAATAATACCGTGTTTCCGACGCTTTGAGGAATAGTGGAAAAAAACGCACTTAATGACGGGACGAGCCCAAGGATTATGAACAGTATTGAACCGATAAAGAAGGGAGCTCTGTCCTTTATTCCGCTGGACTGAAGAAAACCGATAGATGAAGCATAAGGTGCATACGGAACGAGGCCTAGCGCACCTGCACCGACATTCAATCCCCCTGTTATAAGGAACGAAGTTTTATACTGACTTTTAGTAGTTTCTTTTTCATATATATCTTCTGCGCCTTTTAGAGTAGCAATTGTGTTCGTTGTATTCAATAAACCTGTAATGACGACTGTAAACACGATGCCGATTTCAAGTGTTGGCTCACCCCAAGGAAACCATTGGATAAATGGCGTGGTTTTAATTGTTTCAGTGGCTGCTTGCGGAAAAATCAGCACAGCACTAATCCATCCGACTGTCATTCCGATGAGTAAGTTCAAGCTGCTGATGATTCCTTTTCCTTTCACATGAACCAAAATTGTCAGACCCGCTAGAGCGAATGAGAATATAGTCTTCGATAGACTGATGAATTCACCGTCATTGAGACCAATCATTCCCTTTAAGAAGATAGTAATCAACTGATTAGCCAACAGTAGTAAAAACACGAACATGACAGTAGGTGTAAACCACTTTTTAAGAATTTCACCCATACCGAGCATACCGAGAGTAGCAACCAGTACACCAGAAATCATGGCGCCTATTGCAATACTGCCTCCAACTGTAGCTAAACTTAAGCCCATGGCGCTCGCAGTTCCGGCCAAGCTGAGTACAACACCCCACCACAAACCTGACTGACCTTCCATTAATGCCAATCGGTGTCCAAGTGCTCCTTGAAGTAAACAAGCGATTCCCGTAAAGATAAATGAGCGTTGTATGGCTGAAACGATTTCAATCTGCTCAAGCTCAAAAGCAGTACCGACCGAAATAGGGATAACAACTGTATTAGCGAACATAAAGAATAGCCATTGAAATCCGGCTAACGCGGTAATTGAATACCGCATTTGTGTAGTGCCCATTCACATCTCTCCCTGTAAATAGTTATCTATGTATGTCGAAAAAATTGAAATATAAAGAAAACTATAGCACAAAATTAATAGGAAGAATAATGTTTCTAGTATTATCTCGATGAAATAGTAATTCATTGGCAATCACATATAATAGTAATAGCCAGCAGACGTTCGTCTGCTGGCTACCTATTATAGTCATATAGTAGTGAATAACTGTAAAAGTTCGTTGGGAGGCACGGGTCTAGAATACAAAAAACCTTGTGCTTCATCACAATCAAGCTTCTTGAGAAATTCGGCCTGTTCGTGAGTCTCAACCCCTTCAGCAATCACTCGTAAGTGTAAGTTCTTAGCCAAGTCAATAATAGCTTTGACAATAACCGAATTTGAATTCAGTTCTCTAACAAAAGATTGATCGATCTTAAGGTGAGTTAGAGGAAACTTAGTTAAATAACTTAATGAGGAATAACCTGTTCCGAAATCATCAATACTAATTTTAATGCCGATCTCACGAAGTTCTTGTAAAATGTTTTGGCAATAGTCCACGTCAGAGGTCATACTTTCTGTAATTTCGATATTCAAATAGTGTGGTAGCAGACCGGTTTTATGTAGTGTGTCTTTGACATCGGTCACAAAACTACTAC
Organism: Sporosarcina sp. P19; assembly: GCF_002743165.1. Classification (NCBI taxonomy): domain Bacteria; kingdom Bacillati; phylum Bacillota; class Bacilli; order Caryophanales; family Caryophanaceae; genus Sporosarcina; species Sporosarcina sp. P19. Next base: position 202,930 of record NZ_PDYR01000004.1, read on the forward strand.
TTTTAAACTGACGTAAGGATACGTTGACGCTCATTAATAGTGAAGTGTGGCCCAAGTCTTGCCACTCTTTCGCCTGTCTACAAGCAGTTTCTAGCACCCACAAACCAATGGCAAGTATCATCCCAGTTTCTTCTGCTATCGGTATGAATTGCCCGGGTGGGATCATGCCTCGGGAAGGATGTTGCCAGCGTACCAAAGCTTCTACGCCAATCATATTTCCTGTATTAAATTCATATTGCGGCTGGTAATGTAGAGATAATTCCTCTTTGTGAAGTACTTGACGTAATTCCATCTCAATTAAAGTTCGTTCCATCAAGTCTTTATAAAGTTCCTCTGTGAAAAATTGATATGTGCTTTTACCTGATTGTTTTGCTAAATACATAGCAGAGTCCGCATTACGAAGAAGCGTATCGTACTGTGCACCATCGTCTGGGAACATGCTGATACCGATGCTTGGAGCGATAAATATTTCCAAGTAATCGATGAGGAATGATTTTGATACTTCATCGACAATTCGTTTGGCGACCATTTGTGCACCTTGTTTCGTCGTAGAAGAACACAAAATAAGAAACTCGTCCCCGCTAAGTCGACCAACCAAGTCATTTTGCCTAACGAGTGTTTGTAATCTTGCACCAACCGCTTTAAGCAATTGATCACCTACATAGTGACCCATGGAATCATTAATATTTTTAAAACGATCCAAATCCATATAAAGCAGAGCGAAAGGTTCCCGGTTGTTTAAACGGGTCTCAATCAAGTCTTCTACTGTCTGCTTCAGCAACCTTCTATTTGGCAATCCAGTTAGATGGTCGTGAAATGCCATATGTTCGACTAAACGTTCAGCTTCTTTACGATCTGTAATATCACTGGCGGTACCGACAACTTCGACTACATTCTCACCTTCAAAAATAGGAGAGAGGTAAACTAGAAAAGTTCTTGACTGATAGTCAATTTCGAACTGTCCTACACGACCAAGTAGTGCACCAAGAAGCTGTCGCTTAAATGTAGACAATGTGAAGCCTTTATTCGATGCGAGCTGATTAAGTGTATCCGCAGTGATTCCAAGTTGTTCGGCAACTTTTCCTTCTAGTAACGTAATATGAATTTGATCATTTTCGTCCAAGGAATATTTAAAAATAGCATTTTGGAGATTTTTCACAGTCGTAGAAAAATCATTTTTTAATGCCAATTCTAATGATTTTTCCGCTTCCATCTGAGATGTTACATCCTGTCGTATGGAAATATATTGGAACGGCTTCCCATCTGAACCGATAAACGGAACGATAGTAGTATGGACCCAATAAAAACTTCCAGACTTAGACTTATTACGGATCACGTCTCTCCATACTTGACCAGACTGAATCGTATTCCACATATCTGCGAAAAAACTTTTAGGATGTGTACCTGAGTTGACTACCCGATGTGTCTTGCCGATCAGTTCTTGACGCGAATATTCCGAAAGGGTACAGAAGCGATTATTGACATACGTAATTACGCCTTTTGGATTGGTGATGACAACTACTGCTGATTCATCCAGTGCATATTTAAAATTCTGAAGGTCAATACGTGTTTTGGCATACTCGTTTGAGACCATTTTGGAGCCGGTTACATCAATGTCGAGTGAGAGATAACCCGTTAAGTCTCCGATCGTATCATAAATAGGTACAATGGCGATATCCAGCCAGTGTACTGAGCCAGACTTAGAGTGAATTTGTATGGCTTCTTGATAGACGGTTTCATGTACAAAATGCCTTTTAAGTATATAAAGCGTTTCTTCAATAGAGAATTCTTTATTTAACTTCCCCCATGTTCTACCTATTAACTCATCTTCGCTATAACCTGTCAGCACGCAAAAATTCTGGTTTACATAGGTGAGATGACCGCTTAAGTCGATAAGTGATATGCAAAACTTTTCATCAAGTAGTGTAGATAGGTGTGAAGAAATACTAGGAGCATGTAACGGCATAAAGGCACATCCTTTCTTTAGAAATCGTTATGGGGAAGTAGAATAGTCCTTGCTTTGAAAGTATAAAAGTTATGAAATTATATAAAAATGTCTAATAGATTGAAGAATAGATTTAATCTGTCTGATTATAACATGAATGAGAGAGTTTTGAACTAGTTATTGAAGAAAAAATATATAGGTTATTAGAAGTGTAGGAAGAGGAGAGCATTACATAACAAAAAAAATCATGAAAGCTTTGTAAAGCCTTCATGATCTATTCATCTTTTCGGTTTGTAATGAAGTGTTTTGAATAGCTTATTACGCTCTGCATCTGTTAGTTCGCGCCATTCACCAATTGGAAGATCACCCAATTCAATAGTAAGTATCCGAACACGCTGCAAGCGACGTATGTGATAGCCAAGCGCTGCACACATTCTGCGGATTTGACGATTTAAACCTTGTGTCAATATAATAGAAAAGGTTTTAGGACCGAGTTTTGTTACCGTACAAGGTTTTGTGACAGTATCAAGAATCTTCACCCCTTTTTCCATCTGTGAAATAAACGAAGCGGTTAGGGGACTATCCACTGTCACGATGTATTCTTTTTCATGTCCATGTTCTTCCCGTAGGATTTCATTGACGATGTCACCGTCGTTCGTTAATAGTAATAAGCCATCAGAATCTTTGTCTAAACGTCCAATGTGGAAGATTCGCAATGGGTGATTAACAAAGTCCACCACATTACCTTCTATATGGCGTTCTGTTGTACTAGTGATTCCTACTGGTTTATTAAGCGCGATATATACTAACTGTTCTTCTTGTTCGACTAGCTTGCCGTCAACTTCTACTTGATCACCTGATTCGACTTTACTGCCGAGTTCCGCGAGTTGACCATTGATTTTCACGCGACCGTCAGCAATCCACTGATCTGCACCCCGTCTGGATACAATACCTGCACTACTTAAAAATTTATTAATCCGCATAAAGATTCTCCTTCCGCACTTGTTACAATAAGCTAATTATAGCATTTTTCCCGTAAGAAATTGTTGACATTAAAGATTCTGCATATTAAGATAAATATAATAACTAGATGGACAGAAGGTTTCGATAGCGGAATCGTCCCGGTAGATGAGATGAGTTAGCAGAGAAGAGAATAGCGAAAAGATATGAATAAGAAGAGTAGCGATCGCATGTGCTTTCTAGAGAGTCAGTGGCTGGTGAAAACTGATACACATTGTTCGTGAATGGACTTATGGCAGCTGTTTTGATGAAAAACAGACGTTTGCCCGCGTTAAGGGCAGTGTGAAAACACATAAAGTGGGAGTACTTCGGTACTTCAATTTGAGGTGGCAACGCGGTTATATAATCGTCCTCTGCAACAGGCTAACTGGCTCTGTTTGCAGAGGGCTTTTTCTATTTAATCATATGAATTATACGACAGTCCATAAAGCAGAGGAGAATGATCATGATGACAGAGCAGAAGAACTTACGGGTCACGACGAGAAAGATTGAAGGAGATTCCTTAACTCCCATTTTGATATTTAGAAGATTGAAAGGGAATCATAAGTTCCTGTTGGAGAGCTCATCGCAAGCAGGTGGGTCTGGGCGTTATTCATTTATTGGACTGAATCCTCAAAAAGCGTATCGTGGTCGGGATGGTGTAGTAGAAGAGATCGTCTACTCAACGAATAGGACGTATACGCATGAAGGAGATCTCTATACGTTATTGAAGCGTCTCATGCCGCGTATTACAGAAGATGCGGGATTCCCGTTTACAGGCGGTGCGGTTGGTTATGTAGGGTATGGAGCAGCAAGAAATGGTGAACAACGAACAGCCGATGACCTCCAGATGCCGGATGTCTACTTCAATATTTACGACACCATCGTGATCTATGACCATCAATTACACGAAGTGACGTTGCTGCATACAGAAATCAATCCAGTATACGAAGCGCCTGACTTAGACGCCATCGAGGATATGATTGTTAATGGTTCAGTCGATAAAGAAGATAGTGTTTCTCTATCTGATTATCGTTGTGCCATTTCCAAAGAAGAGTTTGAGCGTCGTGTCCAGATTGTTATTGATGCGATTAAAGAAGGGCAGGCGGAACAAGTCGTTCTATCACGTCGCTTTGAAGCAGATATTACAGGTGATCCGTTTGCGTTGTATCGTAAACTGCGTCGCCGCAATCCATCTCCATATATGTACTACATGGAGTTTGAAGATCATACAGTCATCGGAACGTCACCTGAAAGTCTCGTGCGTGTCACCGGAGATAAAGTATTAACCAATCCAATTGCGGGCACTCGCAGAAGAGGGCGAGATCAAGCAGAAGATGAAGCGCTTGAAATCGAATTACGCAATGATCCGAAAGAGCTGGCCGAACACGATATGCTTGTGGAAGTAAGCAAGAAAGAACTGCAACAAATCTGTCGTCCCGAAACGATTGAAGTTGCAAATTACTTGGAAACAGTTCGCTATGAACATGTTATGCACTTAGTTTCCGAAGTGACAGGTGACCTTGCTCCAGGTTTGCATGCACTGGATGCACTGAAAGCGACAATGCCAGCAGGAACTGTTACGGGTTCCCCGAAACCGATCGCTATGGACATGATTGATGAACTGGAAGATCAACATCGTGGGATTTACGGAGGCGCTATCGGATATATTGGTCTTAACGGTAATATCGACTTCGCATTGACAATCCGTACAATGCTCGTAAAAGAAGGCAAAGCGTATGTCCAGGCAGGTGCGGGGATAGTAGGAGCTTCTGTTCCTTCATTAGAATATAAAGAGACATCCAATAAAGCCCGTTCCTTACTAGAAGCAACAGAAATGACAAAGTGATTGCCAAGGCCTAAGCCTTGCTGAAAGATTGCATAAACGTCTAGACGAGAAGGGGAGAGATGAGTATGAAGAGGTTTTTGAGCATAGTAGAGAAGCAACGCAACCTTATGTACGAAGAGATGAGAGAAGCCGCCGAGCTAATGTTCAATGACGCGACAGATGAAGATCTAATTACACAATTTTTGATCGCGTTATCGAAAAAAGGTGAAACATCACATGAAGTAGCGGCATTAGCGGCTGTTATGAAGTCATATGCAAACGACCTGACGCCTACAGAGGCACGTTATCTAGATAACTGTGGAACGGGTGGAGATGGAGTCAATACATTCAATATTAGTACGACAGCTGCATTCGTGCTGGCGGGTGCCGGGGTCCAGGTTGCGAAACATGGTAATCGTAAAATCTCTAGTGCATCGGGTAGCCAGGATGTTTTGGATGCACTTGGCATTCATTCTGATTTCCAGATACCCGATATGCAGAACTTATTGGAACAACAAGGGATTGCATTCTTATTTGCCCCGTCTATTCATCCTAAAATGAAGAGGATCGGCGCTATACGGAACAAAATTGGTAAGACGACGATCTTCAACTTAGTTGGGCCATTGACGAATCCTGTATCACTTGAAACACAGTTTACCGGTATTAACCGTCCAGATTTCATCATGGAATATGCATCAGTACTCAGAATGCTGGGGCGAGAAAGAGCGATTGTTGTGAGTGGGGCAGGGGGAATGGATGAAGCGTCTCTTGCAGGCCAGAATGAATTTGTATTACTCGATCATGGTGATTTAATTCCATTTTCATTGACTGCAGATGACGTGGGGCTTGAATATGCACCGTTATCTGCAATAAAAGGTGGAGACGCAATAGAAAATGCCGCGACTACTCGATCGATCTTAGGTGGAGAACGTGGACCAAAGTTTGATACAGTCGTGTTGAATGCAGGTATTGGTTTATTTGCAAATGGGCATGTTTCTACAATTCAAGAAGGCGTGAAAATAGCTACTGAAAGTATCTTGTCAGGCAAGGCGTTAGCAAAACTAGATGCCGTTGTCGCATTTAGCGAAAAGATTCGGCAGAAGGCGGTTATCCAATGACGATTTTAGAAAAAATTATTGCACAGAAGAAAATAGAAGTAGATCAATTGCTAGCGAGTAACGTGACGTTTCCGGAACGGGAGATCACACGTCCGTCACTCTATCAAACACTGAGGAAAGCGAAACAACTGCAAGTCATCTCTGAAATGAAACGTGCATCACCTTCTAAAGGATTAATTGCAGATGGTGCCAATCCGGTTAAACAGGCGACTGCTTATTATGAAGCAGGTGCTGCGTGTATCTCAGTATTGACTGATAAAGAATTTTTCAAGGGATCATTTGAAGACTTGTCTGCAGTAGCGGATGCTGTGCCCATCGCATTGTTGTGTAAAGATTTTATGATCCATAAAATTCAGATTGACCAAGCAAAAAGCGCAGGTGCATCCGTCATTTTACTGATTGTGGCAGCACTCGATGATGAAACACTTGGAAGTCTATATACGTATGCCAACGAAGAAGGTTTGGATGTGCTAGTAGAAGTGCATAACGTCGAAGAGTTGCAACGTGCATTGTCAATCGATGCAAGAATTATCGGTGTCAATAACCGCAATCTGCATACATTTGAAGTAGACTTAGCACAGACAGAACTGATCGCTTCACACTTCCCGTTTGATGAAGAGCGTGTGTTCATCAGTGAAAGCGGGATCAGGGGACCTGAGGATGCAGAACGTGCAGCTAAAGCTGGAGCAAGTGCAGTACTTGTCGGAGAATCATTGATGCGCAGTGATTCAGTAAAAGAAGCTCTGCAAGCATTGCAAGTAGAAAAGCACGTGGATCGTCCATGACAAAAGTAAAGATTTGTGGACTGATGAAACCAGAACACGTACAAGCAGCCGTGGATGCAGGCGCTGATGCTATAGGGTTTGTATTTGCACCAAGCAGTAGGGAAGTGACGGTAGAGCGGGCACATGAACTGGCGAAACTCATTCCACCGTCCGTATTAAAAATCGGAGTCTTTGTGGATGAAGCAAAAGAGCAGTTACACAAGATATTTAAAGAAGTGCCCTTGGATTATATTCAATACCATGGAGAAGAGACTCCCGCTTTCATTCAACAAGTGGGATTACCTTCTATTAAAGCCCTTGCTATTGAAACTGAAGACGATGTGAAACTCGCTGCCACATATAAGGTGGATTATTATTTATTCGATACACCAGGTGTTGAATACAAAGGCGGTAGTGGTAATACGTTCGATTGGTCGTTACTTGAACATGCGGGTGTATCAAAAGAGCAAATTATCTTAGCTGGTGGACTGCATGCAGGCAATGTGCAGGAAGCATTGTGGCAAGTGAATCCCTATATGGTGGATGTATCAAGTGGAGTGGAGATTGAGAAGCAAAAAGACACGGAACGCATTCAAACGTTTATTCATACAGCGAAGGGTAGGAGAGATCGTCATGACAACAGAGACTAAAGGACGCTACGGGAAATTCGGAGGTCAGTTCGTTCCGGAAACATTGATGACTGCATTGCAGGAGTTAGAAACTGCTTACGAAGAAGCACAGCAAGATCCTGCGTTTTCAAAGGAATTGGATTATTATTTGAAAGAGTTTGTAGGTCGTGAAACCCCTTTGTTTTTTGCAGAGCGTTTGACGAAGCATGCAGGTGGCGCGAAAATTTATTTAAAGCGCGAAGATTTGAATCATACAGGTGCTCATAAGATTAATAACTCTCTTGGCCAAGCATTGCTTGCGATTCGTATGGGCAAGAAGAAAATCGTAGCGGAAACAGGAGCAGGACAACATGGTGTGGCAACAGCTACTGCTTGTGCGTTACTCGGTCTTGAATGCGTTGTATTCATGGGCAAAGAAGATATCCGTCGTCAAGAACTGAACGTCTTTCGCATGGAACTACTCGGTACGAATGTGGTTTCCGTTGATAAAGGTTCAGGTACTTTGAAGGATGCGGTCAATGAAGCATTACGCTACTGGGTTTCCAATGTAGAGGACACACATTATATTTTAGGATCGGCTCTAGGTCCGCATCCATTCCCACAAATCGTCCGTGATTTTCAGCGAGTGATCGGTGATGAAACACGTAAGCAAATCGTGGAACATGAAGGACGACTCCCTGATGCAGTCGTAGCTTGTATTGGTGGCGGTAGTAACGCGATTGGTATGTTCCACCCATTCGTCGATGATCAAGATGTAAAGTTGTACGGTGTAGAAGCGGCCGGTAGCGGCATTTCAACAGGCAAACATGCGGCAGCCATTGCGGGTAAACAAGAAGGCGTTTTGCACGGTGCGTACATGTACGTATTGCAAGACGATGATGGATTTATTCAAGAGGCGCACTCCATTTCCGCCGGTCTCGATTATCCTGCGGTAGGACCTGAGCATTGCCATTTAGCTGATATCAAGCGTGTACAGTATGACTCCGTTACGGATCAACAAGCGCTTGAAGCGGTGCAAGTACTTTCACGTGTAGAAGGGATTATTCCGGCTCTTGAAAGTGCGCACGCTGTTTATTATGCAGTGCAGTTAGCGAAAGAAATGAAAGAAGATGAGCTACTCGTGATCTGTTTATCGGGGCGCGGCGACAAAGACATGCAAACAGTACGTGATGCGCTGGGAGGTCAATCCGTATGACGAAAAAACTAGTGACACAAGCGATTATGCAGTGTAATGAACAGGGAAACAAAGCGTTTGTACCTTATATCATGGCGGGTGACGGCGGATTACAAACGTTGAAGAAGACGATACTATTCCTGCAAGAAGCGGGTGCAACCGCTATTGAAGTAGGTATACCATTTTCCGATCCGGTAGCGGACGGTGATGTAATCCAGCAAGCCGGTGAGCGAGCGTTAGCTGAAGGCATTACATTACGAAAGATTATGAAAGAACTTGCTTCATTCAGAGAAGAAGTCAAGATTCCCTTAGTAATCATGACGTATTTGAATCCTGTTCTTAGCTATGGCTTACAGTCGATAGCGGCAGATTGTGAAGCAAGTGGTGTCTACGGTTTAATCGTTCCAGATCTTCCGCTCGAGGAAAGCGGCTTACTCAAAGAAGCGCTGAAAAATAGCGATGTGGCATTAATTCAATTAGTTTCTCTAACCAGTCCAGCTGAGCGTATTGAAGCCATTGCGAAAGCAGCAGAAGGTTTCATTTACGCAGTGACAGTAAACGGCATCACGGGTGTCCGTTCATCATTTACAGAAGGACTAGAAGGTCACTTAGAGCGTCTAAAGGCTGCAAGTTCCGTTCCGGTTCTTGCGGGATTCGGTATTTCTACTCCTGAGCATGTACGCACACTTGGCGGACTTGCTGACGGCGTCATCGTAGGAAGTGCGATCGTAAGGGCTCTTCATGAAGGAGATTACGAAAAGGTTCGGACGTTAATTAACGCATCCAAAAATCAACTAACCAATAGCTAATAATTTTGCGGATAACTGATATATTTCAGTTATCCGTTTTTTACTGTAAATAAAACTATCCACAATAGAGAAAGTGTGAATAACTTTTTCTGTTATTTAAGTAATTTAATATAAAGTATGCACAATATCTGGGGATTAGCTGTTCATAAAGGGGATAACTTAAAGATTACCCACAATCTACTTTAAATGTCTTAGAAATCTCGTGATGACGATGGAGTTTCATGAATATGATAAAGTAGGACGTAGAAAGGGTGATGAGTAGAATGATTCGTCCAGCACATTTAGTACAAGGTGATGTAATTGGGATTGTGGCACCTGCCAGCCCTGTAGAACGTGAAGTATTGGAGCGTTCATTTCAATTTTTGGAGCAATTGGGTCTGCGCTATAAACTAGGCCAGTCCGTGTATAAGAAAAATGGTTATTTGGCAGGGACTGATGAGGAACGGCTGGCTGACTTGCATGAGATGTTTAAAGATCCCGAAGTGAAGGGAATTCTCTGTGCGGGTGGTGGTTACGGCTCGGCACGCTACGCAGAACAACTGGATCTCGATTTGATCCACGACCATCCGAAAGTGTTTTGGGGGTTCAGTGATATTACGTATCTACATACCGCAATTCGTCAGGGATCAGGACTCGTTACATTCCACGGACCGATGCTTGCATCATGTGTCGCACAAGACGAGTTTCATGAAATGTCGGGAAAAATGTTCGGGCAATTATTTACGCCTGTAGAAGTTCATTATTCTGAAGCCATCTCGCCGCTCGAAACTATTGTAGGCGGTGTTGCAGAAGGCGAAGTGGTCGGTGGTAACTTGACGCAACTAGTCAACAGTCTAGGCAGTGAATTTGAGATTAAGACGAATAATCGATTACTTGTACTTGAGGATGTGGGTGAAGAGCCTTATAAAGTGGATCGTCTACTTAATCAATTACGTCTCGCAGGTAAGCTTCGCGAAGCAGCAGGTATCGTGATTGGTGATTTCGCGAAAGCGACACCAACGAAGCCGAATGCTTCACTCGCATTGGATGACGTGTTTGAACATTATTTTGGCAAACTAAATCAGCCTGTCGTAAAGGGATTCCGTATCGGTCATTGCGAACCGAATATTGCAATTCCATTTGGTGTGAAAGGACGTTTGGATGCAAATAGTAAGACGCTAACTATCTTACCGGGAGTGGAGTAATTGCAAATTCGCACGGTGGAAACATTCCTCGTGTCATCCTCATTGCGTAAACCGTTTATCACGGCGCTGCGTACTGTTCATACTGTGCAATCGGTCATCATCAAACTAACAACTGACGACGGTCTGATTGGCTGGGGGGAAGCGGTGCCCACGCATGTCATAACAGGTGATTCCATCGGTGGCATTCGTTATGTCATCCATGATGTTCTTGCACCTATATTGATTGGCGGAAATATCATACAGCGAGAAGTAATAATGGAAAGAATACAACGGGCAATTATGGGGAATACGAGTGCAAAAGCTGCAGTGGACATGGCAGTGAATGATTTGTTCGGACAGCTTTGCGGTTTACCTTTAGTCCAAGTGTTAGGCGGCTACCATCAAAGCTTGAAAACAGATTTGACAGTCAGTGTCGGGAAGCCTACTGAAATGGCCAAGGAAGCGGCAGAACATATTGCCAAAGGTTTTGATACGCTCAAAGTGAAAGTAGGTACAGGTAGCTTTCAACAAGAAAGAGAAAGGATTCACGCTATTCGTCGAATCGTTGGCCAAGATATCACGATTCGCCTCGACGCCAACCAAGGTTGGAAACCCAAAGAAGCCATTCGCCTAATTCGCCAGTTGGAAGATGACGGAGTTGATTTGGAATTAATAGAACAGCCAGTTGCCGCATATGATGTAGAAGGCTTGAGAGACGTGACAAGACAGACAAGCACGCTGATCATGGCAGATGAATCATTATTTTCAGCGAGAGATGCAAAAAGATTGCTGGAGATGCGCGCAGTGGATGTACTGAATATCAAATTGATGAAGTCGGGGGGGATCCGCGAAGCCTTGAAAATCAATACATTGGCTGAAGTACATGGCATAGAGTGTATGGTCGGAAGTATGATGGAGACAGCAGTTGGGGTGACGGCAGCTGCCCATATAGCAGCAAGTCAACCGAATATAACGCGAGTAGATTTAGATGCACCACTATTATTAGCAGAGGAATTATCTGCAGGGGGTGTACACTATTACGGATCGCGTATGGAATTGAGTAAGGAGTCAGGACTAGGATTTGATTCGAAACGGATGATGCAATGGGTGAAGGAGCATGCATGTGAATGAGAAATGGATGTGCGCGGTAAGCGTTGCGACAGTATGGACTGATCCTGATTCTCCTCGTGTAGCTGATCTCCCTGCCTTGGATCATCCTGTGCAAATCGATAGATGGCTTTCCCAGTTATCCTATGAAGAACGTCTAGCGCTAAGTAACAAAGATCAAATTCAAACGCAATTATTATACGGTGAATCTGTGATTGTCGAAGAAGTGGTTGGTGACTGGGCGCGTATAATTGCTAGCTCCCAGCCAACCCGTAAAGATCCTCGAGGTTATCCTGGGTGGGTGCCGCTTGTTCAACTTTCCATGAAGAAGCGAATACAGACAGAAGAGTTTGTCAGAGTGACTTCTCCAAAAGCAGCTCTGTTTGATGAATCAGGTACATTCTTCTTACGTGTTTCTTTCAATACAATCTTTCCATCCGCAGAACGACGCGGCAAGAAGATACGTGTATGGACACCGCATGGCTGGAAACTGCTAAATGTATCTGATGTCGAGCGTGTAGGAGAAGAATCAATTCACCGTCCGCTAACAGCGGGAAGACGCTTTATTGGCTTGCCGTATTTATGGGGAGGCATGTCCGCCTGGGGCTTTGATTGCTCAGGATTCACCCGAGCTATATGGAAAGCGTGTGGAATTTGCTTGCCGCGTGATGCAGTGGATCAGGCAGAAGAGGGCAGATCCATCTCGCTCGACTCTGCAGATTGGCAAAAAGGTGATTTGATCTTTTTCAAGAATGAAGAGCAACGTATTCATCATGTGGCGATGTATGTGGGCAACGGAAAGATTCTTCACGCACCTTCAACTGGGAAATTAATTGAACAAATCGAGCTGAAGAAGTCTGCTTATGCCGAAAATGTCTGTAGTGTGCGAAGAATTATCTAATCGAATATGCAATACATCAAGAAAGAATTGGCGCTGACTCCCTTCTTTTATGTATACTTGAAAGAACGTACTAAAAAGGGAGTTGTCGTAATGTCTGAACAAAAGCCGATGAGCGAGTCGAGAACCATCCAAAGTAAGCTGGTCTTACCGCCGGACACGAACCATATTGAATCAATCTTTGGAGGAAAAGTTCTCTCCTATATCGATGAAATCGCAGCTATATCAGCTATGAAACACGCAGGTACTAGAGCTGCGATTACTGCTTCGATCGATTCTGTCGATTTCGTTTCTCCAGCCTTGCTGGGCGATGTCATTGAACTTGAAGCGGTAGTCACTTCCGTTGGTCGCACATCTATGGAAGTTTTTATTTCGGTTCATTCCAAAAACTTGGTGACAGGTGAAGTGAGGTTGACGACAGAATCATTCTGTACGATGGTTGCAGTAGATGACACAAATCGTCCGATCCCAGTGGCGGAAGTGTATCCTGAAACGGAATTAGAAAAACGTCTATTCGATACCGCACCTGCACGACGTGAACTTCGTAAGCAGCGCAGATTGATGAAACATTAATAAAAGCGCAAGGAAGAAATGGGGCAACCGTTTCTGCCTTGTGCTATTTTTATGAAAACTTCCTAAAATAATCGTGTATATAAAAACAGCAGTGGATGAATAGGCCGTAGCCCGTTCATTCACTGCTGTTAAATTGTATTAGTTATTACTGCTGAACGTACGGACTAGTCCAAGTACTGTTCCACCAAGAATAAATGCAAACAATGCATACATGATATAGACGAACCACATGAATATCCACTCCTTTGATCAGTATCCTGCCTATAATTGTAACACCTTGACAGGCGCGTTGCAATGGACTTTGTAAGACAACTGTGGCGGCTGTACGACTGAAAGAGTGAGTGTTTGCTATTTTATCGTTCGCTTTTTAATAAATCACGAATTTCAGTAAGTAATTCCTCTTTTATATCCAATGGTTTTTCTTCAGGTTCTTCTTCAACTGCCTCTTCCGGCTTCATTTTCAACTTCATAAGTACTCGTAAGAAGACGAAGATCGAACCTGCGACAATTAGGAAGTCAATAATAGATTGAATGAATAGACCATATTTGATTACAGAATCACCAATTGTATAGCTCAATTCTGAAAAGTTGAGACCACCTAATAAAATGCCAATCAGTGGTGTCATAATGTTTTCGACTAAAGAAGAAACAATCGTTCCGAAAGCGGCACCAATTACAACACCGATTGCCAAATCAAAGATATTCCCTTTAAACGCAAACTCCTTAAAATCCTTCCACATAGAAATAACCTCCTTGTATAAACTTCATCGTGTTTTACTTTGTTTGTAGATTACCTGATCTTTGTCGTTGGAATCGTTGATAGAATGCAATGGATGCGAACAACCAGACTGAACTAGCTAGCACCCCGCCGACTATATCGCTTGGGAAATGAACACCCAAGTATATTCTACTGACTGCAATCATGACAATCATCATAGCTGCAAGAATGATAATCACAACTTGGCCTCCTGTATTCTTTACATTCCTCCATAGGATATAGGCAAGTATCGTATATAGGCTGAATGCCATCATCGTGTGTCCGCTAGGAAAGCTATACCCGCCAATGTCGATTAGACGATTAAAATCAGGACGTTCCCGTTTGAAGATGAATTTAAGTACTTGATTAAGAATGCCTGTTCCAGCTAGTACTATAGCGAATAGTACCGCTTGGGCACGATGTTTCTTCCATAACAGCACTCCAAGTGTCAGTATGGCCAACAGAACAACCGATGTAGTAGAACCGATGGTAGTAAATAGTTTCATAATAGACGTCAGCCCTGGAGATTCTGCGCTTTGCACAAAGTCAATTATAGGTTCATCAAAACTAGAAATCGTTTGCAAATGAATCGATCTGGCAATGTAGGCGAAAAAGCCGGTAAACAAAATACAAATAATCCAAACGGCTAATAAACGAAGTGATAGTTTATGCATGGTATACATTCCTTTCTATAGTTGTATATTCTGAACGATTGTAAAATGAATGTACAGCGAAATGTAGAGGTTTGTACCGGTTAATGTCGAAGTTTTATGTGGTGTGTAGAAGGTGCCTTTGTTAGACGCGGTATAGGACATTTTCAGAACAGTAGTTTTCCTAAATGAGTGACGAGTGCCTGTCGAAGTACGGTACAGTTCATGGTAAGTAAGAAGCTGCTTGGGGTTGTGGTTCTTGCACGTGCTTTTTCTTTCCTGTTTGATCAGGAGGTTATGGTTTAGCTGGCAGTGTAAGTGGCAAGTCCGTTGTCCCTACTACGGCGCTGGCGGATGGCTTTCGCGAGGAGCCATAGACAGGAAAGTGCGCCTGTCTATGGCTCAACGCTACGCTTACCACTGCAGTCGCCTTCGTTGCATCGGGTGTAGGGCAGTTCAGGTAGTTGTTTTTAATCGTCGAAGTGCTGTCGTATTACGTTTCTATTTAGCATGCCTAATATGCGGCGTTAGGTTGTGGTTTAGCTGGCAATGTAAGTGGCAAGTTCATTGCCCCCACTACGGCGCTAGTGGATGGCTTTCGCGAGGAGCCACAGACAGGAAAGTGCGCCTGTCGCTGTCTCATTGCTACGCCTACTACAGCAGTCGCCTTCGTTGCATCGGGTGTAGGGCAGTTCATATAGGTGTTTTAATCGTAAAAGTGCTTTTGTATTCCGTTTCTATTTAGCAGGCCTAATAAGCGGCGTGCGGTTGTGGTTCTTGCACGTGCTTTTCTTTTCCTTGTTCAATTAGGTGGTTGTGGTTTAGCTGTCAATCTAAGTGGCAAATTCATTGTCCCCACTACGGCGCTGGTGGATGGCTTTCGCGAGGAGCCACAGACAGGAAAGTGCGCCTGTCTCTGTCTCCTCGCTACGCCTACCACAGCAGGCGCCTTCGTTGCATTGGGTGTAGGGCAGTTCGTCTAGTTGTTTTAATCGTCGAAGTGCTTTTGTATTCCGTTTCTATTTAGCATGCCTAATAAGCTGCATTCAGTTGTCGTTCTTGTACGTGCTTTTCTTTTCCCTGTTCAATTAGGAGGTTGTGGTTTAGCTGGCGATCTGAATGGCAAGTTCATTGTCTCCACTTCGGCGCTGGTGGATGGCTTTCGCGAGGAGCCACAGACAGGAAGTTCGCCTGTCTCTGTCTCCTCGCTACGCCTACCACAGCAGGCGCCTTCGTTGCATTAGGTGTAGGGCAGTTCGTATACTTCCTTTTCAAAAATAGAAGATCAGTATCACTACGTCATTGATTTTATTCTAGTTAGAACCACAATCAAAATAAATACTACTCAGTAGCACAGGCACAACTGCGGGGTAGGCCGTGGCCATGAGACAACTGGCGG
>NZ_PDYR01000030.1:0-3102 GCF_002743165.1 Sporosarcina sp. P19
GACATTGTGTAGTTCAAGTAACTACTTTTTAAAATAGGTTAAGTCCTCGATCGATTAGTATCTGTCAGCTACATACGTCGCCGTACTTACACCCCAGACCTATCCACCTCATCATCTTTGAGGGATCTTACTTACTTGCGTAATGGGAAATCTCATCTTGAAGGGGGCTTCATGCTTAGATGCTTTCAGCATTTATCCCGTCCATACATAGCTACCCAGCGATGCCTTTGGCAAGACAACTGGTACACCAGCGGTATGTCCATCCCGGTCCTCTCGTACTAAGGACAGCTCTCCTCAAATTTCCTGCGCCCGCGACGGATAGGGACCGAACTGTCTCACGACGTTCTGAACCCAGCTCGCGTGCCGCTTTAATGGGCGAACAGCCCAACCCTTGGGACCGACTACAGCCCCAGGATGCGACGAGCCGACATCGAGGTGCCAAACCTCCCCGTCGATGTGGACTCTTGGGGGAGATAAGCCTGTTATCCCCGGGGTAGCTTTTATCCGTTGAGCGATGGCCCTTCCATGCGGAACCACCGGATCACTAAGTCCGTCTTTCGACCCTGCTCGACTTGTAGGTCTCGCAGTCAAGCTTCCTTATGCCTTTGCACTCTGCGAATGATGTCCAACCATTCTGAGGAAACCTTTGAGCGCCTCCGTTACTCTTTAGGAGGCGACCGCCCCAGTCAAACTGTCCACCTGACACTGTCTCCTGCCCGGATCACGGGCAAGGGTTAGAAGTCCAATACAGCCAGGGTAGTATCCCACCAATGCCTCCTCCGAAGCTGGCGCTCCGGAATCCAAGGCTCCTACCTATCCTGTACAGGCTGCACCGGAATTCAATATCAGGCTACAGTAAAGCTCCACGGGGTCTTTCCGTCCTGTCGCGGGTAATGCGCATCTTCACGCATATTATAATTTCACCGAGTCTCTCGTTGAGACAGTGCCCAGATCGTTACGCCTTTCGTGCGGGTCGGAACTTACCCGACAAGGAATTTCGCTACCTTAGGACCGTTATAGTTACGGCCGCCGTTTACTGGGGCTTCAATTCAGAGCTTCGCTTGCGCTAACCCCTCCTCTTAACCTTCCAGCACCGGGCAGGCGTCAGCCCCTATACGTCATCTTACGATTTTGCAGAGACCTGTGTTTTTGCTAAACAGTCGCCTGGGCCTATTCACTGCGGCTCTCTCGGGCTATTCACCCTACCAGAGCACCCCTTCTCCCGAAGTTACGGGGTCATTTTGCCGAGTTCCTTAACGAGAGTTCTCTCGATCACCTTAGGATTCTCTCCTCGCCTACCTGTGTCGGTTTGCGGTACAGGCACCTCCCGCCTCGCTAGAGGCTTTTCTTGGCAGTGTGAAATCAGGGACTCTGGAGATAAATCTCCTCGCCATCACAGCCTAGTGTTATATGAGAACGGGATTTGCCTCGTTCTCCACCTCACTGCTTAGACACACAACCAACTGTGTGCTCACCCTATCCTACTGCGTCCCCCCATTACTCAAACGGCGGGGAGGTGGTACAGGAATATCAACCTGTTGTCCATCGTCTACGCCTATCGGCCTCGACTTAGGTCCTGACTAACCCTGAGCGGACGAGCCTTCCTCAGGAAACCTTGGGCATTCGGTGGAAGGGATTCTCACCCTTCTTTCGCTACTCATACCGGCATTCTCACTTCCAAGCGCTCCACCAGTCCTTCCGGTCTAGCTTCAACGCCCTTGGAACGCTCTCCTACCATTGACCCTAAGGTCAATCCACAGCTTCGGTGATCTGTTTAGCCCCGGTACATTTTCGGCGCAGCGCCACTCGACCAGTGAGCTATTACGCACTCTTTAAATGATGGCTGCTTCTAAGCCAACATCCTGGTTGTCTGGGCAACGCCACATCCTTTTCCACTTAACAGATACTTGGGGACCTTAGCTGGTGGTCTGGGCTGTTTCCCTCTCGACAATGGATCTTATCACCCACTGTCTGACTCCCAAACATAAATCATCGGCATTCGGAGTTTGTCTGAATTCGGTAACCCGGGATGGGCCCCTCGTCCAAACAGTGCTCTACCTCCGAGATTCTTTCGTTTGAGGCTAGCCCTAAAGCTATTTCGGAGAGAACCAGCTATCTCCAGGTTCGATTGGAATTTCACCGCTACCCACACCTCATCCCCGCATTTTTCAACATACGTGGGTTCGGGCCTCCAGTCAGTGTTACCTGACCTTCACCCTGGACATGGGTAGATCACCTGGTTTCGGGTCTACGACCCCATACTCATTCGCCCTATTCAGACTCGCTTTCGCTGCGGCTCCGCTTTCTCAGCTTAACCTTGCATGGAATCGTAACTCGCCGGTTCATTCTACAAAAGGCACGCCATCACCCATTAACGGGCTCTGACAATTTGTAAGCGCACGGTTTCAGGATCTATTTCACTCCCCTTCCGGGGTGCTTTTCACCTTTCCCTCACGGTACTGGTTCACTATCGGTCACTAGGGAGTATTTAGCCTTGGGAGATGGTCCTCCCGGATTCCGACGGAATTTCACGTGTTCCGCCGTACTCAGGATCCACTCTGGAGAGAATGTGCTTTCGATTACGGGGCTTTTACCCTCTTTGGCGGACCTTTCCAGGTCGCTTCATCTACCACATTCTTTTGTAACTCCGTATAGAGTGTCCTACAACCCCAAGAAGCAAGCTTCTTGGTTTGGGCTCTTCCCGTTTCGCTCGCCGCTACTAAGGGAATCGATGTTTCTTTCTCTTCCTCCGGGTACTTAGATGTTTCAGTTCTCCGGGTGTGCCACGAGTATGCTATGTATTCACATACACGTACTGTCCCATTATGGACAGTGGGTTTCCCCATTCGGAAATCTTCGGATCAAAGCTCACTTACAGCTCCCCGAAGCATATCGGTGTTAGTGCCGTCCTTCATCGGCTCCTAGTGCCAAGGCATCCGCCGTGCGCCCTTTCTAACTTAACCTATAAAAGGTCCAACTTCATCCTAGCGATAGGAATCAGAAGGTTAAAAAGATTGCTTGAATCGCATACATGCGACTCGGTTGATTACTTGATTACTTTCAATGTCGTTTTATCCAGTTTTCAATGAACAAGAAAAAAGT
>NZ_PDYR01000031.1:0-2247 GCF_002743165.1 Sporosarcina sp. P19
ATTGCGAAACGACCAGGCGTTCAAAAAGGTCTTGCGGTTGAGTATCAGTCGCTTGGAGAGTAATTTTAAAAAAACATTGGATAGAAGTTTTTCTCCTTTAAAATAGAATGAAAACCTTCTATAGACCTGTCAAAGAAAACGGTATCGTAAATAGGAAGAGTGGTTTATTCATCAACAGATCGCGGTTATTGTAATCAATAGGAGCAACGATCAAATTTTATTTAAAATCTACACAAAACACACACGCTTTTCTCGTGAAAATAAAGAGCGTGTGTGTTTTGACGTAGCATGGAAAGTTCTTACGGATTACCAGATTTCATTCGACAGCTTGATAATATGCTCCATTTTACCCCATTGCTCTTCTTCTGAGAGACTGTTTCCTTCTTCTGTACTTGCAAACCCACATTGTGGTGATATTACTAAACGTTCTAATGGGAAATGTTCCGAAGCTGCTTTCACTTTTTCTTTCAACGCATGTGTATCTTCTAATTCAGGAGTTTTCGAAGTCACAACCCCTAATACAACTTGTGTATCCTCATTTTTGATGTTCGCTAACGGTTCAAAACCGCCTGAACGTTCATCGTCATATTCCAATAAATACACATCATAACCAAGCTCATCGAAATACGTAGAAACCGTTTCATACCCACTTGTATATAAATAAGCAGATTTATAGTTTCCCTTACACATATGTGTCGCCACAATCATATCTTCTGGTTTATTCTTTAATGACTCTTTAATAACCCTTACAAATAGATCGGTTGTGTCTGTTAATTTTAATCCTGTGAAATTCTCCATAATACTTGCTAGTTTTGGGTCATCCAATGCGGATAAGATACACTCATCAAACTGTAAATATCTACAACCAGCATCGTAGAAAGCTTGGATAGCGTCTTGGTATACTTTAATTAAGTCAGCTGCTAAGTCCTCTATATTTGGATATATCTCTTTTTCCTTTTCCGAAATGACTCGTTGGAAAAACATGGTTGGAGCGGGAATCGTATACTTTGCAAATTGTGATCCATCCCCATACTTTTCAACTACGTCAACTAGAAATTTTAAATCATTTACCATTTCATGATTTCCAAATGAGATTTTATCTGTTACTTTAAAGGATTCCGCCCTAGTTGTTTGTCCGACAAAATCATAACCTTTTTCAACCGCTTCAAATGAAACGCCTTCTACGCCCCAGAAAAAGTCATGCATAAACCAAGAACGTCTAAACTCACCGTCTGTAATTGCCTTTATTCCTAAATCAATTTGTTTCTTTACTAATTTTTCGATTTCTACATCTTCAACTTGCCGAAGGGCTTCTGCTGTCAATTCGTCATTTATGTAGGCTTTTCTCGCGTCTTTAATGGCGTCTGTTCTTAAAAAACTTCCAACATGATCATGTTTACCAATTTGTATCATATTCATTATCCCCTTAATAACACTGATTTTTTCTATAGTATTTATTCCGTTTGTTCAATCCACTTAAAATTCACACTTCCCAATCTACTAGACATTAGCAAGTGAGGTAGAGAACGACATCATTAATGTAGCATTATCTACATTTACTTACAAGAATAATCCAACCATTCTGAATGTAACTAAGAGTACGTATAGAATGCCTCTCTTTATTTGATTAAGAATTATGGTGTTTGGGATTTAGTGGAAAATATGGAATGAAGGAGTAACTTTTGCTTAAATAACGGGCGGAGTGGTTGTGTAAGCATTACTACGCTTCAATCGAGCCGTTGAGCTTTAAAATGGAATCCATATGGGATAGATGACACAAGTGAACAAATTCTATCGAAACAGGCATTCGCCTAAAGAGAAATGAAATGACACAACAGTAAAATAAAAGCCTAAACCTCGTTTCTCTGTTTTGTAAGTAGAGAGTTGAGGATTAGGCTTTTTTATAATTACTTTTGTATATGGAACGTTTTAGTGCTTACGCTTTACTTCAATTCTATAGCCGTCAGGGTCAGTCACAAAGAAGTAAGAAGGTGTTTCACCTGAAAGTCCTTTTAATTCACCTGTTTCATAAGAAGATGCTTTACAGATTTTATGCATTTCTTCTAAATCATTTACTGTTACGCCTAAATGACTGAAACCATTTCCTATAACATATGGTTCTGCATCATAATTATAAGTAAGTTCTATTTGTACTGAAGAACCTGGCGAATTGAGATAGATCAAATCAAATTTATTCTCAGGGAATTCTCTGCGACTGGCTACTTCAAAATCAAAAAGCTCAGTATA
>NZ_PDYR01000032.1:0-1771 GCF_002743165.1 Sporosarcina sp. P19
GGGCGACTCCCTCTTGGAAATACGATAGTGACAAGGTTTATCGAGTTTTGAATAAGACTAAAAATTATTTTTCGGATGTATCTGTAGTATGCATCCCCTAAAAAATATATGACTTTACGTTATCTGTAAGTAGAAGAATACGCTTCGCTGACAGTTACAGAAACTGTTAATGAGTTATGGCATGCACTTTTGGATCTCCGATACCTTGTGATGACTGACCCTCCCATGTTTCTTAGCGTCGAGCGCTGACATTCCTTCGTTCGGTCTATCACAAGATGGAGGCCGGCGAGATGCTCCGGGAGGGGCTCGAGGCCCAATGTACGCCGCTGGTGCCAGCTTCTCCGTGTCATGAATGGTGATTCTAGAATATGAACGTTAGGACGCTAGTTGAAGACAGTGAAGATCAGTCAGCATTTGCTGACTATCAAATCGTCGTTTTTTGGTACACAGTGCATGAAGTACTTTTAACAGCTTTCCACATAAAACTACCATCGATTGCTTCTTCCGAAGCGGATTCACTTGTCGCTGTGTGTAATAATGATGAAGTGTTAGGAACGCCTCATTGTTACGCAGAATAGGAAGCATGGCTTTAAATAAGAGTGAACGAAGCCGCTTACGTCCTCGCTTAGAGATTTTCTTCTGTCCTTGATGAGTGCCTGAAGAATTCTCTCGAAGTGTAAGTCCCGCTAATTTAATAAGTTGGCGTGGACTTTCATAATCGTCGAAACTTCCGATTTCAGCTAGTAGACCTGAGATGGTCCCATGACTGATTCCAGGAACAGAAATTAAAAACTCATAATCCGCTGTTTGTGTAATGCGTTCTTCCAGTTCTGCTTCAATTGCTTCTAATTCTTCTTCAATGAGTCGGTATTGACGCATCATGGAAGCTACTTCTCGTCTGGCTCCCCATGGAGCTATCGTGATTCCGATGGATGATTGAGCTGCCTGAATGAGTTCAGCTGCTTTTGTTGGGCGTCGCTGTTTCATATTACCTGCTTTTGCGCAAATGTCAGCCAACTCCGTTGGTGTCATATCGACAATATCAACAGGAAGTGGTGTTTCTTCTAATACGGCAAGCAACATGGCTCCAAAGTCAGAAAAGACATGGAATAACTCAGGAAAATACTTATCGATCCATCGATGAAGTTTGTTTTTTAACATTGAGCGCTCTTTCATCAACGATTCCCTTAGACTGTATCCGGTACGTATCTCAGCCGCTTGATTACGCAGCAGCTTGGGATGAGAATAACGCCCATCTTTCATCAAACGTGCGATCGTAAGTGCGTCCTTTTTATCATTCTTAGTCTGTAAATTATCATCAAGCTCTTTTACACGTTTCACATGCATAGGATTGACGATTACAAGAGGAATTCCTCGATCTTCTAAAAAGTAAGCTAAGTTTAGCCAGTAATGACCAGTCGGCTCTACGCCGACCAGAACTTCAGATTTCTCGAAGACTTTCATGGCATCCAGAATTGCCTGATAAAGTTCTTCAAAGCCTTCCAGTGATTGTGGAACTAAAAAGGCTTTTTTAATTTCACGACCGCGCTCATCCACAAATGTAGCATAATGTTTATACTTGGCAATATCGATACCCACTACCAAAGTTTTTTCCGTAACTTGATTAATTTTGTGATTCACTTTAGAATTCATGTGAGTCCTCCTTGGTTATTATTAGGGGTCAAGTAGTCGATGCCTTGACACCCCCGAATCATACCAAGGGGACTTTTCTATTTCAATAGGGCTCCACTAACCAAACAGGAATGCTCCG
>NZ_PDYR01000033.1:0-1764 GCF_002743165.1 Sporosarcina sp. P19
CGAACCCGCGATCTCCTGCGTGACAGGCAGGCATGTTAACCGCTACACCACGGGACCTTGGTTGCGGGGACAGGATTTGAACCTGTGACCTTTGGGTTATGAGCCCAACGAGCTACCACTGCTCCACCCCGCGACAATAAAAATATTTCTTCTTAATAACTTAACGCCTTTATTATCTTAACATAACTACTTAGTAAAGTAAAGCTTTTGTTAAAGAAAATATGGCGGAGGAAGAGGGATTCGAACCCCCGCGGGCTTTAACACCCCTGTCGGTTTTCAAGACCGATCCCTTCAGCCGGGCTTGGGTATTCCTCCGTGAAATAAATAATCTGGTGGACCTTGCAGGACTCGAACCTGCGACCGGACGGTTATGAGCCGTCTGCTCTAACCAACTGAGCTAAAGGTCCTTAGGATAGCGGCGGAGGGATTTGAACCCCCGACCCTACGGGTATGAACCGTATGCTCTAGCCAACTGAGCTACGCCGCTGCAATTAGTCAGTCATAAAACATTATTGGTGGAGCCTAACGGGATCGAACCGTTGACCTCCTGCGTGCAAGGCAGGCGCTCTCCCAGCTGAGCTAAGGCCCCAATAAGTGGTCGGGAAGACAGGATTCGAACCTGCGACCCCTTGGTCCCAAACCAAGTGCTCTACCAAGCTGAGCTACTTCCCGACTATAAAGGATATAAAAGATATAGAATTTATAAATAATATGGCGCGCCTGGCAGGAGTCGAACCCACAACCTTCTGATCCGTAGTCAGACGCTCTATCCAATTGAGCTACAGGCGCATATTATAAAATTAATTGGTGCCGAGAACCGGAATCGAACCGGTACGGTAGTCACCTACCGCAGGATTTTAAGTCCTGTGCGTCTGCCAGTTCCGCCACCCCGGCAAGGATGAAAAAGCGGAAGACGGGATTCGAACCCGCGACCCCGACCTTGGCAAGGTCGTATTCTACCACTGAACTACTTCCGCATTAAAGTGCGGGTGAAGGGAGTCGAACCCCCACGCCCGAAGGCACTAGATCCTAAGTCTAGCGTGTCTGCCAGTTCCACCACACCCGCAATATATTACTACTGTGTAAAAATGGTGAGCCGTACAGGATTCGAACCTGTGACCCTCTGATTAAAAGTCAGATGCTCTACCAACTGAGCTAACGGCTCGTACTAAGTGGTGCCGGCGAAAGGACTTGAACCCTCAACCTACTGATTACAAGTCAGTTGCTCTACCAGTTGAGCTACACCGGCAGGTGTAGAAATATATGGTGGAGGATGACGGGCTCGAACCGCCGACCCCCTGCTTGTAAGGCAGGTGCTCTCCCAGCTGAGCTAATCCTCCTGGGTATAATTATAGTGTTAAATTAGTATATTCTTTTTCTATTCTATCAATAGGTTATGTATAAAACACTCAGTATTAATCTTAAGAATAGAATTGCCTGGCGACGTCTTACTCTCACAGGGGGAAACCCCCAACTACCATCAGCGCTGAAGAGCTTAACTTCCGTGTTCGGTATGGGAACGGGTGTGACCTCTTCGCTATCGTCACCAGACTGTGCATCCTCTTTTTGAGGACATTTACTATTATAACACTTGTTATTATTAATGCAAGTATTATTTTTAATAATTTTCGAGTAAAGCTTGTTCACTCAAAACTGAATAAAAGACATTGTGTAGTTCAAGTAACTACTTTTTAAAATAGGTTAAGTCCTCGATCGATTAGTATCTGTCAGCTACATACGTCGCCGTACTTACACCCCAGACCT